>CBDUAB010000461.1:0-4445 GCA_965365045.1 uncultured Planctomycetales bacterium | reverse complement strand
ACGATGCCCTGCGCGATATCGCGCAGCGTACGGTCTTTACCACGCACACTCCCGTTCCGGCGGGACACGATCGTTTTGGTTGTGAAATGGTAGAGGCACACGTTGGCCCATTGCGAGACGACTTGGGAATTGCCTATGAACAATTCATGGGTTTGGGGCGAGTTGAGCCCCAGAATCAGCATGAATCGTTTTGCATGACGGTGCTTGGCCTCAAGCTTTCTCGGCGAGCCAACGCCGTGAGTTCTCTGCACGGTCATGTTTCCCGCCGCATGTGGGCAAGTCTCTGGCCCTGGCGATCAGAAGAAGAGATTCCGATCGGCCACATCACCAACGGAGTTCACATTCCCAGTTGGTTGGCCTGGCAGATGAAGCAGCTGTACGACCGCAATTTTCCTCCTGGCTGGTTGGAGCGCATGGGCGAAGCGGAGGTCTGGCAGAACATTCACAACGTCGATCCGGGTGAATTGTGGGAAACCCATAATGCCCTCAAAAACCTGTTATTTGAGTTTGTGCGGCGCCGCATCAGTCGTCAGTGCCGTCGTCGGGGCGAAAGCGATGATGTGGTCGACGGCGCCCGCAGTTTGCTCGACCCGAACGCTTTGACGATCGGTTTTGCGCGTCGGTTTGCCACGTACAAGCGTGCAAATCTGATCATGACGGACATCGATCGGATTTACGATTTAGTCAACGATTCGCGGCGTCCGGTCCAGTTCATTTTCGCCGGCAAAGCGCATCCCAAGGATGAACCGGGCAAAAAACTCATCCAAGAGCTTGCCAACCTGCGTCACGACAACCGCTTTGCCGGTAAATTCGTCTTCATCGAAGACTACGACATCAACGTTTGCCGTCACATGATTCAGGGTGTCGACGTCTGGCTTAACAATCCGCGGCGCCCGTTGGAGGCCTCCGGCACGAGCGGTCAGAAAGTCGTCTTGAACGGTGGATTGAACCTGTCCGTATTGGATGGTTGGTGGGCAGAAGCCTACGACGGAAGTAACGGCTTTGCAATCGACAAAGGCACCAGCCACGTTTCGGAAGAAATCAACGACCAACGTGACGCCGAGGATCTACTGCGCGTTCTTGAAGAACAGATTGTCCCGCTTTATTACGAACGAGACATCGACGGCTTGCCACTCCAGTGGGTTAACCGGATGATGAATTCCATCAGTTCCTTGGCCTGGCGGTTTAGTTCGCACCGCATGGTCATGGACTACACGAGAATGTGTTACGTGCCGGCGGCGGGGGGGTTGAGCAGCCAGATGTATCCTTAGTTGTCGTGAACGGTCGTCTCGCCTCGCTCAACGACTAGCGCGTGTTATGGCGCACGCTCCGTCGCGAACAGACTGCCATCACTCCTGCCCAGCACATCATCAAAGCTACTGGGCTGAAGTTTGGTTCTGGCACGACGGCCTCAATTTCGACGTTATCGACGCCCATGTTCTGCCAGAACAATTGGCTGTTCACGTAAAATCGCACGATGTAATCTTGGCCCGCCTCCACCAGCGGCGCAAGCTCAAACTCGCGGTGCACTGAGGGCGCAGGCAATGGACCACCGTCCGTACCGATGTATGCGTTGAACACCACCCCTGCCGACGTGTCGAAAATCGGCGCGTCGGATTCGATAATGTCAACGCGGCCGAGCTGCGCTGGGGTAAACGCCGCCTGTCCTGCCCAGTCGTTGACATACATATCGAACGACAACACCACGGATTGCGTGAGGTCCGGTACGTGGAACGGTTGGTACAAAGCTACCGTCGCAGGTTGGAATCCTCCGGTGGTGGGCGACGGAATCTGATCAGCAATCGCGATCGTACCCATCTGGTTGCCGATAGTACTCGTGGGAAAGTTGGAGAATGGTGATGGATCGCCCACCTGGATCAGCGTCCAGCGTCCGGCATCTGTGTCGGAGCTGGCCCATGACCAACCGTTTAAGCCATCGTCAAACCCGCCGTTCACCAGAAGCGGTACGGCGAACGCCGATTGGCAGGTTAGCGCCACCACGAGTCCCATTATCACGGATTTCCAATGCGCTGCGGCATCAACTATGCAATGTGATTTCATCAGACGATCTCCCTGTAGGCGGCTTAGGAAACGGCTAAATCGATGCACTTACGTCGAGATCGCGCGCACGTTGAGCGGTGCGAGAACGGCACGTTTAGCCAGCGAGTATGAGAATAATCGCGCAAGATTTTGCGCGGAGATGTCAGCTAATTGGAACTCTACCAGCCGGAAAAGCAGTCAGATCATGTGAATGGGAAAGTAAGTCAATATGTGCTGTTCCACACATATCTGCTTCCTAGCATAAACGAAGATGGAAGGTGTTGCAAATCGATTGTTGCTCTAATTCCTTTTTTGGTTGCCGAGAGAAATTGCTCAATTACCAATTGTTTTTGCGAATGCTCGCCTCGAAAAGCGTTCTGTAATAGAATCGTGTTTGGGAATTCTTTGTGTCCAGCACGCTTTGGAATTCTCTTTTAAAGCACAAGAAAACAAAGGCTCCGGTCGAAGGGAACGGCCATTAAGGATGTCAGTATGATCCGTCGTCCAGCAAGCAAGCGTCGTAGGGCACAAAGAAATGCCCAGAGTTGGCGCCGGCAGCTGAACCTAGAGTCCCTCGAACCACGTCAGCTCTTGGCGGGCGACGTGATCATCAATGAAATCTCCGCGGTCAATGATTCGTTGTTGACCGACGAGGACGGTGACACACCCGACTGGATCGAGCTACACAACGTTGGGGATGAGCCGGTTGATTTAGACGGTTGGTATCTGACCGACGATCAGGCAGATCTGCGCAAGTGGCGATTTCCCGAAAACGTCAATGTGGGCCCAGGCGAATTCTTGATCGTTTATGCATCGGGCAAAGACCGTGACGATGCAGCCGTTGCGCTACATACCAGTTTTCAACTGTCATCCGACGGCGAGTATTTGGCGTTGGTGGCGGCCGATGCCAGCACGATCGTCGACGTGTTTGCACCTCAGTTTCCAGCTCAGTTCAGCGATGTGACTTACGGTCGATCGAGCGTCGAAGACACGACGATACTTGTCGACGGCAAATCAGCGGCAAGGTACATCGCAACGACTGCCGAGTTGGACGCCGCGATCGGAGCGAATTGGACGGGAGGCCAGGTCTTCGATGATTCCGCTTGGGCTGAGGCTACGGCAAGTCTTGGATTCGTCCAAGACCCGCTCGATTCGACCCGTGGATTACTTGGCACCCCAGCATATCAAACACCGGCCGGACTCAGCGGCAATCAAGCATACAGCGGTCGTATCGGCATGGACTTCGTCGTAATTGCGCCCATTACGGTGACGTCTTTAGGTGTGTTTGACGACAGTTCCGACGGGTTGCGTAGCCGGGTTGGCGTTGAGTTATGGTCGCGAGATGACGGCGGCACGCCAAACGACTTTCGAGATGATTCGGGATTGGAGTTATTGGAAAGCGACACATTTCGCGGCACGCGTGATCTATTGATCGGTGGCAGCCGTTACGACGAACTCGATCAGCCACTCGAGTTGCAGCCAGGGGCGTATTCGATCGTTGCCTTCGGGTTCAGCTCATTGGACCGCAACGCCGTCGGGTTTGCTGGCGGCGGCGTTGGAGAAATGGCCGACACGAATGCGATCCAATTTGTAGGCAGGGCGCGGTTGGGCGAACGCACTGATCAGTTTCCTCTCGTTGCCGATGTTGGACCAGCGAACCGGTACGGTGCCGGTTCATTCATGTTCCTGACCGAGGGTGATATTGCAGGCGCCGAACCGGCGACAAAAGGCGCGGTTACCGCGTACAGTAGCCCCGCCGTGGCGGGCAATGCGGCGACAGGTAGTAACCTCGGTGTCGACTTTCAAGTCGTGCGACCAATTACCGTCACGGAATTGGGCATCTTTGACAGTGGGCAAGATGGTATTGTTGGCTCGTTGGGCGTGAGTTTGTGGTCTCGCACGACGGGCGAACTGCTCGCGGGACGTACTTTTATCGGTGATGTCGGCGCCATCGACGAAGGAACGAGTGACCGTTTCCTGCCTTTGGATGAGCCGGTGTTCTTGACGCCAGGTGACTACACTGTTGTCGCCTCAGGGTTCTTTGGCGACGACCTTTACGTGCACTCCCAACGCCCTGGGGGCGTACCGGGAGGATTAGACGACAACGATGGCGCGATACGCTTCGAAGGGACGTCTCGTTATAGCATTTACGCGCCGAGTCGATTTAGAGAGGAGCCGCATCACGATCTTCCTCCCCAGGAAGACATTGGCCCGGTGAGTCGTTGGTCCGCCGGCACATTGAAATACGAAGACGCGCTGCTCGATCATATCGAAACGGACGTATCCACGGCGGTACGTGACGTTAGCAGCAGCGCCTATGTCCGCGTTCCGTTCGACGTTGCCGACGTCAACGGGTTTGATGGGTTGCGTCTGCACGTCAACTACGATGACGGCTTTGTAGCCTA
>CBDUAB010000460.1:0-4445 GCA_965365045.1 uncultured Planctomycetales bacterium | reverse complement strand
CGGACAATACCTCGGCTCTGGTTGTCGATCCGCTCGGGCCCCTTGAAGAGGTTGTCGGTGATGATCGCGCGGCCTACGTCCTTGCCCAGCAAAACTTGTGGCCGGTCGAGTTGGAATTCGCAGCCCCGCACCAGCACCGAGCCGCTGGTGGCTTGGATGGCATGACGCCCCTCCCGTTTGGTATCCCATTGGCAAAACGTGCAATCGCCGAAGCCGACGGTCCCTTGACCGGCGATCTTGGCGATTTGGTGGCACGGACCCCAATAGGCGCAGTTCACGAAGCGGATGCTCCCGCGATTGCTGGCTGCCACTTCCACCATGGTCGGATCTTCGCCCTTGAAAGCGACGAACTCGCCGTTTGTGATCAGTAGCCCGTAACGTGCGCACTCCTCGACCAACACGGCCGTCTGGCAGGCGTCGGCCCCGATCCCCAGGAAGTTGCCGTTGCACATGCCGGTGTTGGTTTTGACGAACTTATAGCCCACCTTGTAGCCGAAGCAAAACGTGTTGAGAACGTAATGCCAGTCACTCTTGCCGAAGATGAAGGCCTCGCCGTGCTCGATTTGCCATTTCAAGGCCGTCTTGTCTCCGCTCCACCAAGGATTGAAATGCACGTTCTCGATGCGTCCGATATCGTAGATGGCGTCGACCCAAATGCCACGGCGAAGCGGCTGTCCGTGAACGTTGCGGATCAGGTGTCGTTCGTTTCGCGTCGCATCGATTCCGTTGAAGGGGTTGAGTAGTTCGACGTCCAACACGGCCGGGTTCTTGCCCCGCATGGCGATGGCCCAAGGGTAAGGTTTTGGCACTTCGTCGACTTTCTGCCGGGGATAATAAATGACCACACCCCGCAGGACACTGTTGGTGTTGAGCGTCAGAAAAGCCGGCCCGGCTTCCTGGTCCTCGCCTTCAGTTACGAGAAACGTGGTCCCGTCGTCGGTCGGCTTGGGTAGTCCCCGGTCGCGAATTCCGTTGTGGGCGGGAACTGACTGCCACACGCCCGAGAGCGTGACTCCGAGAGGGACATTGATGTGTCCGGCGAAGAAGTAATTCCCACGCGGCACATCGACGATCGACCCGGGAACCTTACCGGCCGCATCCAAAGCGAGTTGAAAGGCAGCTGTTTCGTCGGTCGCTCCATCCCCCTTGGCGCCGAACTGGCGAACGTCGAATCGTCGGCCCGGATCGTCGTCGGCAGCAAAGTTTGGGGTGACAAACAGTGAGAAAGCGAGAATCGGAATAGAGTACGTTTGGAACTTCATGGCGGCAGCCTCCGAGAAGATGGGTATGTCGTGTCGAGTTATGCGAGAAGCATTCTACTGCGTGGTTACCGCCTACTAAACAGATAAACGCGCCCCCGCCGCGTCTTGAATAGAGCCTGCTTGACGTCCATCGGCGAGGCGCAAGGCGTCAAGCCCGCTGTTGTTGTTGGGCAAATCGGTGACTTCGTACTCACTCCAGGTCAATCCGCCATCGACCGAATCGGTTCGCCACACCTTTCCTGACCCGGTGCGCGACAGGGCGTGCACTTTGCCTGGTTCCGATTCCCAGAATGTGGGCTGAATCGCTCCTACGCCGCGGAATCTCTGATCCCGTTTTCCGTCCGGCGAGGTGGGTATAACGAAATCCGCCGAACGCCGCCACGTTTTTCCACCATCTTCAGATCGATCCGCGAAAGCCTTCCAGACTTCCCGCCCTCCTTCTTTGTACTCGCTTGACGCCGGCGCCAACCAGCTTCCGTCGCTGAGCAGAATGGGCTTGTTCTTGACCGGTCCGCGTCCTCCGATGTCGCCTCGAACCAGTTCAACGGGTTTTGACCAACTCGTACCGTCGTTGTGGGACCGAGTCCAATAGGTTTTCCAATGAATTTCGTCGACGCCCACCTTGAAGAAATGGTGAATGATGTCTTCTCCATCGCGAAACAAAACCGGATTCCAGTGGGCTGTGTCGTCAACCTTTGCAGCGCGAATCGGCTTGGACCAGCTTCGTCCATCAAACGTTGACATCCAGACACTCACGTCGGGGTCTTTTTCCGCGGTTCCGCCGAACCAGGCGCACAGCAGCGAATTACCCGCGGTTTGCACCACGGTTGACGCGTGGCACTGGGCGAACTCCCGATCATCCTCGAAAACGAAATCGACACGGCCTCCCTGGCTGGTCACCCGCTGGCGGAAATCGCCGGGTGACACCGTTTCCGATTCCCAACCATGGGCAAGTGGCGGCATGCCGGTCCAGGCGACGAAATGAATAAGTATAAGAAGGGCTGGAATGATCGTTTTGAATCTCATCAATCGACTTGCTCTCTTCGTTTAATCCGGTGATTTTTCTTCTACCGTCCTTATCATGGAACGGTAGCCTGCCGATCTCCACCACGAGGATTCACCCATGGGACGGCAGATCAGCAGCAGTAACCCAATGCCTGCGCAGCATCCATGGAGCAACCGCGCTCGGTCCCCAAGACTATGTGAATCGAACGTCGATGTCTCCTACCGCAAAATCATGGAGTTCATCACCCACAAATATATTGTGGCCGTCGTCATGGGGGATTATACATGTAGTTGTCTCAACGTGTTGCATCGTGTCCTCCTGGTGAGGACACTAGTCGCGAAAGGGTGATGTCCGATGACAAGACGAGCACGGTTTGTAATGACGTTGTCCTCGCTCTTGATTTTCGTTTCCGTAAACGCGACTGACGCGGATCTCACGCAAGGCTTGGTGGGTTATTGGCCGCTGGATTTCTTGGAGGCGTTCGATGCATCAGGTAACGGGCTCGATGGAACGATCAATGGAGATGTCGAAGCAACGGAGGATCGGTTCGGCACTTCCGCCAGCGCGATGCGCTTCCCCGGCGCGGCCAATTCGTACGTCGATCTGGGTGACCAAGACGCATTCCAGATTACGGGCGCCATGACACTCGCCGCTTGGGTGTTGCTCGATTCGACGAATACAAACAACGGCCGGATCATCGCCAAGATGGGCGGCGGCGGCAGTCGGTCCTGGTCGCTCAACATCGAGGCAGGTAACTCCGACCCGACGTTTCAGATTGCACCGGATGGGAACACCATAATCAGCACTCAAGACTTGGACTCGCTGCCGCAGGACGAATGGGTGCACATGGCCGGCGTCTATCGACCTGACGTGTCGACCGAAATCTATGTGAACGGTGAATTGAAGAATATCCTTTTTGAGGACATTCCCGAACTGCAATACAGCGACAATGGGATACCGGTTTTCATTGGATCACGAGGTGCCTGCGGTAATTGTGGCTGGCTCGGTGCGATTGACGACGTGGCGATCTGGAATCGTGATTTGTTTCCGGACGAGGTCATCAGCCTATTCGAAAACGGACTCGGCGGCCTGCCGGATCTGAGTTGTGATCTTAACGGCGACAGTGTCTGCGATACATTGGACATCGATCAACTCATGCAAGAAGTCGCTTCCGGCAACAATAACACCACCGTGGATCTGACAGGTGACGGGCTGGTTGACGATGCAGACCGTGATGTATGGCTTGCTGATGCTGCCATGGAGAACGGATTTGCCGAACCGTACCTGGTTGGAGACTCGAACTTGGACGGCGTCAACGACGCAGCCGACCTGAACGCGCTGGCCCTGAATTGGCAAGATGCGAACACGAATACTTGGATCGGTGGTAACTTCACTGGGACTGGTGTTGATGCGGCCGACCTGAATGGGCTGGCTCTTGGTTGGCAACAATCAATAGCGGCCGCCGGCGCCACGGCTGTACCCGAGCCAGCAAGCCTGCTGTTGCTCATGTGGCCCGTTATTGTTGGCGCGCTGGTGCAGCGGCGTCGACGCGTCGTTGGCGGTTGATACCGGACGGGAATCCACGGACGCGTCACTTCTTCAGCGCCCAATCCATCCGCCGTCGCCAATCCTCGAGGTAATCTTGACGCCAACGGTTGACGGTCTTGGCTCCGGCACGGTCGTTTTCCGACAATGCGCGATCGGGATTATCGGTCCAGTAGTTGTCGCCGTGGTCGGTTTTCACATACGATCCTCCCCAGTGCTGGGATTCGGGATCGCCGCGCAACAGATACAACAACGATGGGGTGTCACCCATCTTGATGTCGCGCTTTTTTTCGAAGAACAGATCGCCCAACACCCCGTGGGCTTTCACGTGGCGGTCCACAAAGCTGAGGTTTCCGAAGTCGCCGCCCTGATCCCCTCCCATATACATGCCACGAAAAGTCGTGTCGCTTTCGATCCACCACAGGTCCGCATGATGCGTGAACAAGTAGTCGCGTGCCGCGCGATCCTAGGCAGTATTCCAAGAGCCGATCGAGTAGACGCGAATCTTTTCCTTGATTGATGGATCGTCATGGACCGCCTGCGCGACGTCGGTGATACTGTCTGATAAAGCGTTTGAAATCTGGCTCAAAAAAAGTATTCTGTACTTCACCCATCGCGTGATCCTTTCCGTG
>CBDUAB010000459.1:0-4449 GCA_965365045.1 uncultured Planctomycetales bacterium | reverse complement strand
CTTCTCCCACGGACGTGGAGCACCGTATGTGCCACGGCCCTGATTGAAACCGATCCCACCAACGCCCAGAATGTCCGTGATAAACTCAAAGCGCTCGCCGTCCCAGGCAAACACTACCGGGCAACTGGAAATTTGACGTTGTGTCTCTTCGATGACGTGACGGTCGCCTGTCACCAAATCAACTTCTGACTGAAACACTCCATCGGGCCAATTGATACTGACAAAATCAATTTTCCGCGCGCCGCAAAGGCCAACAACAGCGGGCTGAAGACTCTGACCGGGGCCGGATTGGGTGCGAAACGTTGCGGCAGTCATCCAGTTCTTGCCCACCCGCACGGTCGCTTGGACACCAATGCCCGAAGCGTTCGACCGCATTTGGTCCGCTTGGCTTTCTTTCCCTGAGAATTGCAGCAATGCCGCGGGAAAGCGCCCGTTGCCCGGTGCACAAATAGCAGGTGGCTTGCCCGGCTGAGGAACGACGAGCGCATGCCCCGCCCCGTCAAACGCCGCCAAGGCCCAATTTACTGCCATTTTGCCGGAAGATTGAAGCTGCTGGCCGCCAAGCGAAAGTGTCTGCCAACCGTTTTTGGTTGTGACAACAAGCTCAATTTGACCGTTGGCGCTAATGTCTTGAGCGGCAAGTGGGCCATGAGTCACCGCGAGGTTGTCATGGGTAATCAGTGACTTTGACCACGGTGAGTTGTCTTCGCCTCGTGACCAGTGCGTTACCCCGTTGGGGCCCGTCGTAAAAAGCTCGACTTGACCGTCCGCATCCGTGTCGGCAGCCACGGCACTCCAAATGTCAGCGGCCGCGAATTCACCAAAACCATCCGCAGGTTCGTAATTCCACAAGCGGTCATTGCGGTACACTTCATGGGGCGGTTGATTGTTGATGACAACAATGTCCACGTCTCGGTCCGCATCCAAGTCCGCCACGAGAATCCCACGTGAATTGCCGTTGCCGGCGATTGCCTGTTCAATTGCCAAGGGGCGAAACGTTCCATCCAGGTTATTGTTCAACAGTTCGTTGGGCCCGTCCGCGTTGACAACGAACAGATCCAAATCTCCGTCGTGATCCGCGTCAAAACAAGCGCCGTCGACACTATTCCTATCTCCGTTGGCGGTGCCCGCGGCGTGGGTAATGTCCTGCCACTGTCCCGAATCATTTTGTCGCCAAAGTTGATTGGGACCGCGCCGGCAAAGGTAAACATCGGTGAGTCCGTCGTTATCGATGTCACCCCACAGGGCGGCGTTCACTGCGGGCACTTTGGCCAGCGGGTGGTCGAGTTCGAGCGAATACGCGCCGTCCCGACTGAGTAAAACGGCGTTGTGCTCAGCGGGACGGGATAACGCAGCGCATATAAAGATGTCCAGCCGCCCGTCTTGATCAATATCGCAAACGGTGACGTTCGGCAGCGAAGAATCCGCTTCAGCGACGGATGATGAGTCGAACGTCGTCCACTCGACTTGCTGCGCCGTCGAATTCAGCGAGACCGTCACCGGAGAGGCAAACAGGTCCCCGTCAGGTGGAGCCGCGAGCGGATCCGATTCGCGACGGGGCAACGTGCTCACTTCAGCCTTGGGACCCATGCGCGTGTATTTGATCTCGGCCAATCTCGCTTGTGGATTGTTGTCGAGTTTTTGAAACTCTTCGAGTTTCTTGATCGCTAGATCAGGTCTATCTAACTGCTGTGCGGCTTGGAAAGCACCGTAGTAAGCGCTGCGCAAATACGGATCGATCTGTTGGGCTCGGTCGAAGTATGCCAGCGCTTCATCGTACTTGGAAAGCTGAAACAGGCACTGACCGGCGTAGTATTGAGCGTAAGCATCCTGCGGGTCGGCCGCGGCGACTTGGAGGAATCTTTTCAGCGCGGATTCCGGATTGCTGGCATACAGGTCCAAAATCCCGCGGCAATAGAGTGCCCGTAAATCCTCGGGACGTTTTTCAAAGATTACGTCGAGTATTTGGGCCGCCGCTCTGTCATCACCCGGCTCTTGCCGGTTCAGCGTGGCGATTGCCAGGTCGATCTGAACGTCAAGCCATTCCGGATAATCGGCCGCCAGTTGGAAAAACACCGCGTGCGCCTGGGCGTAGTCGAACTTGCCCATTAGGGCGACACCTCGGTTGTGTGTGGCCACAACTTGAGCGTTGGGCTCGAATTGTGATTCGCGACGACAGCCAACGGCGGCCAAAACGCAAGCCAGTAAGAGGCCGGGGATTGGCTGGACTTTTGCGGGACGAGGCATTGTATTTGAGGCCGATAACGGTCGTGGGACGTGTGCTGCAAATGACTAATGTCTAAGGACTAAGGACTAATTAATGACCAATGACCGATGACGAAGTGGACATAATCATCGGTCAACGCGAACTGAGATACAAGCTCGCAATCCACGTGTTTACCTGGAATACAACGATGTTCATTCGTCATTAGGCATTCGGATTTCCTTAGTCATTAGTCCTTAGACATTAGTCATTCTCCTCCTACCCTTCAGTCTACGGATGATAATTCCCTACAATCAAGGCGGCTCCCATTGCTCGTTTAAAGCTTTCTCCACATGATTCGTCACACCTCGCTCGTTGTTAACGAAACGGATGACTTGGTTGTCGCGCTCGTCGATCTGGCGGTCGGCGATGTCATTGACTGCGGCGGCAAACCGGTCGCGTTGCGCGACAACGTAACCGCAAAGCACAAATTTGCACGTTGTGATATCCAACAGGGCGCGACGGTGCGGATGTACGGCATTACCGTCGGTAAAGCCGTGCGTGCGATCGCAGCGGGTGATCGCATCACGACGTCAAATTTGGTGCATGCGACCGACGAAGCCGCATTGTGCGGAAAACAAACCGCTTGGCAATCTCCTGATGTGAGCCAGTGGCAGGAAAAGTCGTTTCAGGGCTACGTTCGTTCTGACGGGCGTGTCGGGGCCGCCAATTATTGGCTCGTTGTTCCGCTTGTGTTCTGCGAAAACCGTAACTTGGATGTATTGCGCGATGCGCTTGTTGATGAATTAGGATACGGTCGCCAGACTGCCTATCGACAATTCACGCGCGAATTATTGCGCCGGCACGAGAACGGATCGAGTTCGGCCGACTTGTTAACCGCGACATTTGAAGAGCCGATCCGCCCTCCATCGCAACGCGTCTTTCCTCACGTTGACGGCATTAAGTTTCTGCGCCATGAACAAGGCTGCGGCGGCACGTACGAAGACGCCGTCAACTTGTGCGGGCTGTTGGCCGGCTACATCAATCATCCAAATGTTGCTGGTGCGACGGTCCTGAGTTTGGGATGTCAGAAGTCCGAGGTCGAGACGCTTCAGCAACAGCTCCAGATGCGCAATCCCAAGTTTGACAAGCCTCTGTACATCTTTGAACAACAACGAATGGCGTCCGAGTCCGCGTTGATGACAGACGCATTGCGGCATACCTTATCCGGCGTCATCGGCGCAAACGAGCTGAGACGCGAACCGACCCCGCTGGCGGAACTTGCCGTCGGAGTCGAATGTGGCGGCTCGGATGGATTTTCGGGGCTGAGTGCCAATCCGGCGATCGGACATTGCAGCGATCTGATTGTCGCACTTGGCGGCAGCATCATCCTGTCGGAGTTTCCCGAGTTGGCCGGTTGCGAACAGAACCTAGTCGACCGTTGCGTGACGGACGAAACGGCCGAGCGGTTTTTAAATATTATGAGCAACTACAGCGATCGGGCCGTGGCCGTTGGCAGCGGATTTGATCGCAATCCATCGCCCGGCAATATTCGCGACGGCTTGATTACGGATGCCATGAAATCGGCCGGTGCCGCGCTCAAAGGAGGCTCGTCGCCAGTTACGGACGTACTGGATTATCCCGAGCAGATTCGCGGTAAGGGATTGAATTTGCTTTGTACTCCCGGCGGAGACGTCGAGTCCACGACGGCGATGGCAGGAGCGGGCGCCACGGTACAAATTTTTTCAACCGGCTTGGGAACGCCAACGGGGAATGCTGTTTCACCGGTCATCAAGGTGTCGAGCAACAGTGAGCTGTCACACCGGTTACCGGACATTATTGATCTGGATGCCGGCACCGTGATCAGCGCGGATGAGACCATCGAAGAAGTCGGCGGCCGGATTCTGCAAATGGTCGTGGCTACGGCGAGCGGAGAGTATCAGACAAAAGCACAGCAGTTGGACCAGGATGACTTTATTCCGTGGAAGCGGGGAATATCATTCTAGCGTTGCTTCAAGATCGTGCGTTCCAACGAAGTGATAGTTCACGAATCTGTGACGCGTGTGGAGAATGACTAATGTCTAAGGACTAATGACTAAGGAATGACCAATACCGAATGTCAAAATCAATGGACGTCGAGACAATAGCTGCAATCATGGAATCCTCACGTTCTCATCATCAATGTTCATTGGTCATTAGGCATTCGGATTTCCTTAGTCATTAGTCCTTAGACATTAGTCATTCTC
>CBDUAB010000458.1:0-4455 GCA_965365045.1 uncultured Planctomycetales bacterium | reverse complement strand
TTGGGCAGTAGTGATTTTAGCTGAGGCAGGGCCGCCCGCAACTGCTGCCGGCCGGCGGCAGTGATGCGTGTGCCGCGAACGTCCAACTCTTCGAGCTTTCGCAATTTGCTCAATTCCGGTATCGATTCGTCGGTCACACGCGTGCTGGCGAGCCAGAGTGCTTTGAGGTGTGACAGTTGGGCAAGGTCGGGCAAGCCTGCATCGGTTACCTGTGTGGCCGACAAGTCAAGTTCGGTCAGTTGTCCGAAACGACCAATGGTTTTCGCCGACTCGTCGGTAACAGCAGTGCCCTCCAGGCTGAGTTGACGTAGCGGTGTATCCACGGACAAAAACCCCAGCCCCTGATCGGTAATGGCGCAATGTGACAAGTCCAACCATTCCAAATGTGAGCAGCAGCGCAGATTAGTAAGTCCCGTGTCAGTGACATTTGTTTTACCAAGACTAAGCCGGCGAATACGTGGGTTTTGTGCGAGATAACCCAAATCCCCGTCGTTCACACGCAAATATTGATGGTATTGCTGATCGAGTTCCACGAATGAAACACCCATTCGGGCGGCCAAATTCTGTTTATCCTCGCCGGCATATACGTCGCTTAGATAATCGCCAAGCGCCGCGCGATAGCGTGCGTTTTGACCTTGCATCAAAAAATGGGTAACGCCCGCGGACTGCGTATAGAGGCGGCGAATACGTGCGTCGGTTTGCAGCCGATCCCGACCGAACTGAGCGAGCGTTGCCAAGGGAACGTACTCTTCCGTACTCAACGCCCGGAAACGTGCGAATTGGAGCCGATCGGCGTCGGCGCCTCCAACTGTACAGTAGCCAGCATTTTTCACCAGCGATTCCATGAATAGCGCGATTCCCTCGACGATCCAGAAGTCACTCCTGTCGCCGACTTCGCCGCCCGCCTTGGTCGCTTCATGAAAAAGTTGATGTGTGGCTTCGTGACGCCACGTCGCCAACCGTGCTGGCCTGTCCGCGTAAAAGAAAGCCGTTTTTTGCTCAGCTCGATATACACCCAGGGAAACTTCGATCTGGGGTTCCCAACGTTGCAGTTGCCTGACGTACTCGGCGCGATCGGCAAAGTAAACGACACGATGCTTACCGCGCCTACCTTGCGGCAACGTGCCATTGGTCCAACCGCGCTGAAACGCTTCATCCGTTATCCAAAAGTCAACGAATAGCTGTCGCCAAACAGCATGAAGTGTTTCGAGTTCCTCGACGAGCAAGCGGGCTGACTGCTCATCGACGTTCGTCAAAACATGATAATGGGCCGATCTCAGCCAGCGATGTGTGCCCGCTGACCAACGGTAGGTGCTTTGGCGGGCGCGGCCTTCGCTGACACGAAGATCTGGTTGCCGTTGCGTGACGTCGAGCAAAGAACGTGCGGCGGCATGCTGAGGATCTTCGTGAAGTACTTCGTGAGCTAATTGATAGGCGAGCGCTCTGTCTTTTTGACCGGCCGCTTTGCCAGCCAGATCCCAGAGGTTGGCGGCATGGGTTTTGCGAAGCGTTGTAAACAATTCGCGCCATGTATCGTTAAGTTCGCCAGTTGTGTCAGAGCTCGCTTCAGTCGATGGCAAGAATAAGTACTCGCGCCGCGGATCGCGCGGCACGATCCACGAGTGCGTCCGTTCCGCTTCTTGCTCCCAGTTGTTCGATCTGCAGGTTTCAACTAATCTCCCGAGTTGTTCGTGGTATTTACGTTGCAGCTCGCGGCGCTGCGAGCGCGGATTCGGCTCCGTGGCAGGTGCTTCTTCACCCATCCAAGCTAATGCGCCGACGATAATGAGAATCGATTTCAAAAGCATAATCGCATTCTACCAATATCGTCGGGAATTCGATTGAAACGAACATGGCCAGCTCCGTTAAGAGACTGGCCATGGTTGGATTCGATCTGACAGTGACGAGCATGCCGATTAGACGGTCACCTACCCGCGGTGGTTCATCAGTCGGAAAAGGCCGCGTCGAACTGGACATTGCTGGCCGTGAAGTCCATCCGCTTGACAAACGTCGCAGCTTCACGGGCACCAAACTCGCGGTCCATGCCGGAATCTTCCCACTCCACAGCCAGTGGCCCTTGATAACCAATATCATTGAGTGCACGAATAATCTCTTCGAAATTGACACCACCGCGACCAGGTGAACGAAAATCCCAACCGCGACGGGGATCACCAAAATTCAAATGGCTTGCGATGATGCCGGTCTTGCCGTTGAGCGTAGTAATCGCGTCCTTGACATGCACGTTGTAAATGCGGTCTGGAAAAGCGCGAATGAATTCGACCGGGTCGACGCCTTGCCAATGTAAATGGCTGGGGTCAAAGTTAAACCCGAATTCTTCGCGATGACCGATTGCTTTGAGCGCCTGTTCAGCCGTGTAGATGTCAAAAGCGATTTCCGTCGGGTGCACTTCGAGTGCAAAACGAACACCACATTCACCAAACACATCCAAGATCGGGTTGAAGCGATCGGCGAACAGTTGGAACCCGGCGTCGATCATCGACTGAGGCACTGGTGGGAAAGAGTAGTTGAGGTGCCAAATACTCGATCCCGTGAAACCGTTCACGACACCAACGCCAAACTTTTGTGCAACACGCGCCGTGTTCTTGAGTTCTTCGATTGCCCGCTCGTTCACGCCCGCGGGATCGCCATCTCCCCAAACGTACTCCGGTAGAATTGCTTTGTGCCGCTCATCGATATTGTCCAGTACTGCTTGGCCGACCAAGTGAGCACTAATGGCATGACACTGCAGGTCATGGTTTTCGAGTAACTCGCGCTTCTGATCGCAATAACCGTCATCCTCCAGGGCCTTGTCCACTTCGAAGTGGTCGCCCCAACACGCCAGCTCAAGTCCTTGATAGCCAAACTCACTCGCTTTTCGACACATATCAACGATTGATACGTCCGCCCATTGGCCCGTGAATAATGTCACCGGACGTCCCATAGCTATTATCTCCAACGATGCTGTATCAGGCAGTTAAATAGGAAACAGCGGTCAGGCTTGCCCAACACCTGACGGCCCGCCAATTTTGCGATCAATCATTCTCGCCTGCCGATTGCCGATTCGCAACCGTTTCGCCACAAGTCCGCATGAATTTGTTGATCTTCAGCGTTTGGTTAAGGACCAAGAAATAAATAACTGTCGTATCCGTAGGATGGGGGCATTCTTGCCCGTCTGGGCCCTCGCGACAGGCAAGAGTGCCCGCCCTACAACCTATTCTCGACAGTTGATTCTCGAATTCTAGGCAAAACGACTTTTTCGGTTGTGTGGATTCGGCAAACTTGTGGTGTGGCCGAGAAATCCGACGGCGGGGTAGACGGTGGCCGACTACGGAGTGCTACGATCTTCATGTTGAGGGTTTTGTGCGCTTGGTTGGTGCTTTGGTCCGGATCACCGAGGGCCGCAAGCGTTTGTTATAATCCTTACATGCTCGTCACTTCTCTTCACATCCGTCGGCAGGCAGTTTTCGGTGGCTTGCGTCTGCCGCTGTTAGCGTTCATCACGGTTTTTTGGGGTCTGCCTAGTATTCGCGCGGAACAACAAAGCCAGCGCATCGAACTCCACGTCATTTCAACGCCAAAGGCCGGGCCATCGGCTCCTCAGCAGTGGCTCACGGTGCTGCAAAAGCTGCCGCTGGACAACATCCGCATACAGACCGGCACGGGACGAGAAGAACCGTCGATCGAGCGCGACGCGGGAACAATTCGCATTAAGGGTGTCCTTTCCGCACGAAACGACCTGCTCTTGCCTGGCAAACGGTTTTCTATGCGAGATCGAGCTGGGCTGGCCAACTGGATCGACGACCTCGCTAATCAGAGCGACGAGGCGAGTGCGCGGTTTGCTTTTGGTCTCACGGCCAAACAACTAGTTGCCGTTCACGACGCCGTCAAAACGCGGGTGCCCTTTTCTACCGTTAACGCCTCTACCGATGACAAGAAAACAGCGGAAGTTGTCAATGATCTTGCCAAACTGATTGAACTGCCGATAACAGTTAGCGCCGCGGCACGAATCGGTCTCAACGCCGATTTCCCTGTAACCGATGAATTACAGGGCTTAGCCAGTGGTACCGCGTTGGCGGTAGTGTTGCGGCCGGTGGGCCTCGTTTTTTACCCGCGTGATGCAGGGAGATCGTTAGTGATCGCGACCGTGAACGAGTACCAGCAAGCTTGGCCGATTGGTTGGCCGCCGGAGAAGAGCCCACAAAATGTCGCCCCGATGCTTTTTCGCAGGCTGGAAATCGAAATCGACAATACGTCTTTGACCGATGTCGTTGCGAGCTTGCGACAGCGCATGGAAATGCCAATCGTTTTCGATCAGAACGGCATGGCTCGCCAGCGCATCAAGCCGAATGACGTCCTGATATCTTTGCCGAAACGTCGAACGTCTTACAAACGCGCGCTCGACCTGGCGCTCCGCCAAGCAAAACTGCGATCCGAGCTGCGCGTGGACGAGAATGA
>CBDUAB010000457.1:0-4458 GCA_965365045.1 uncultured Planctomycetales bacterium | reverse complement strand
ATTCCCAACGCGGCACTGGCCGTCATCACCGAACCGATTTGCACTGCAGTCTGACTCCACCCCATTCCGCCGAAAACGACGACCGCGGGAAACAGATTCGGCACCATCGCCAGCAGCGTTGCCCGCCAGCTTCGGAAGACGATCATCAACACGAGGGCAATAGTCGCAAAAGCGGCCAGGAAACTTGTGACAAGGTCTTGCAGCAACTGTCGCTGCGCTTTGTAGATAAGTGGGATGATGCCGGTGTAGGTTGCTCGTGCATCCACCTCATGCAGCAACGGTTCGACCTGCTGTCGCAACGTCTCCGTGAATTGCCCGTAGTCCAAATCCCCGAGCGCCTGCGCCCGCACGTTGATGCGCCAAAGTTGCTCTTGCTCGTCTTCGGCCAAGAACCTCGCGTCAATCAGACGCTGGCGACGGTCGGCCAACCGCTTCTCGTAGACTCGGCGCTGGGCCACTTGCCTGGCGCCGCCTCCGCTCGGTACCGGTGGTGCGAGATCCGCCGCGGACATCGCTGCCACGGGTTGCGGCAGTTGTTGGATCTGGCGTTGGACTTTCGCGACAAGTTGCATTCGCTGAAGAAAATCCAGTGGGCTCGCTTGGTCAAAATGAATAACGACTTCTAGCGGTACCATGGGCCCCACGTGTTCTTCCAGCCAGCGATAATCGTTCAGCACCTCGCTGCCAGACAGAAAGCGGTCCTGTAGCCTGACCGTTGACTTGACGTGGCGCAATCCCCATGCACAACAAACCATAAGTATCAGACAGACAATCGTCACGACGGCGTGGTGACGGCCAATTCCTCCCATCAGCAGTTCGCTGACACCATGGGCTCCTCCGGTGTGATTTGTCGGCAGGCGGTTCTGCTGGTTGATCACCGGAGGAAACAACTTCAGCGCCGACGGGAGAAAGAGAAACAGCACGACGACGCTAAGCATGACACCCACGGCCGAGTAGGCCCCGAACATCCTGATCGGATCGATCTTGCTCGTCATTAACGACACGAGCCCGACGGCTGTCGTGAGAGCTGCCAATACGCATGGCAGCCAACCCTGAGCTATCGCGGTTGCCGTCGCATCGCTGAGCGGCGAATCGCTGACTGCGTCGCGGTAGTAGTTCGCCAGGTGAACTGAGGCAGAGACGCTCAGCACGTAAATGAGCGGTGGGAGCATGGTCATTAGCAAGTTCATGCGACCGCCACTAAAGTAGACCACGGCTAGTGTCAGTCCCGTACTGTAGATCGCCCCGGCCAAAATCATAATCGCGAGTCGAGTGCTTTTGAGCCTCAGGGTCGCAACGACGAAGGAGATAAGCGCCGAGATTCCGGCCAACTGAAACAACAGACGGCGGCTCTCGGCGTCGATCGCAGCGGCGTCGACCGTGGGACCGGCGAGGCGTAGTGCATCAGCCGCCAGATTGCATTCCGCGGTCGCCTGACGCGTGATCTCGCGCACGGCAGCGATCCGGTCGGCCCTGCCCGTCGCCGAAGTCACCAACACAACACACGTCGTCCGCTGATCCGGACCAATTAAATGGCCTTGCATCCTCTCCAGAGCAGTTTTCAAAGGCACCTTCGAAGATGTCGCCAGTTTCCTTATCATGCGCGGACCGGTCATCGCGCGCTCAAAGAAAGGTGAACCTTCCAAAGCGATTGCCAGTTGCTCGACGCGAGGATCCGTGAGTGTACACCCGGGCCAACTCACGACCGCGATCTCGTCGGTGCCAAAACGTTCCTGGAACCGGTCGTACTTATCCGTTTCGGCAAATGTCCGCGGCAACCATTGTCGCGGATCATTCGAGGTGCTTTTTAAGGCCCCAATCGCGCCGTAAACTACGAGCGGGATCGACGCTGCTAACAGGAAGAGTGTTATCCGAGCGGAACGCGTCGTTGGCCAATGACGAGACTGTGAATTCATGTCGTCCTGGACTATCCACGGATCATTGGCGAAAGTCAAGACGGCATGGGACGCCGCTTGTTCGTCGCTGATGGTCTTAGCGTTTGGGAACGGGACCGAAGCTATCCGGTCGCGGCGCTAGCCTCAATTGGCATATGACGGGATAGGAACTCCTGCAGTATTAGAGTAAAAGCTGCCGGGTGCTCTAGGTTGGGTGCGTGACCGCAGTTGTCGATTATTCTCAATTCGGCATCGTCAATCCGACTTTGGAATTCCTTGCCAACCGCCGGTGGAGTGATTTCATCGTTCCGTCCCCAGATCATCAGCGTGGGAAGCTTCAATCGGTCGAGTTCATCCTTGACGGACCGGTCTCGCGTCGCGCGCGAGACGCGCAGCACAAAACGCACATAGTCGCGGTCCAGCAAAGCGCCGTACCATTCATCCACCAACTGGTCCGTTATGAGATTTTTGTCGTAGAGAATGTCGGATGCCATGGCACGCACAAAGGCGCGTGTCGGCCGAGGCCGGACGCGATTGGTGAGTCCCCGCTCGTAGAGACCGGCACTGCCGGCCAAGACAAGGCCTGCCGCGCGATTTGGATACCGCAGACAGTACTCGATGGCTATGAGTCCGCCCAGAGAATTACCGCAGATCACAAACTGCCCGAGGTCCAACTCCTCAATGAGATGCCCAACGTAGTCGCCCAACTCATCGATTGACTGTATGCCTCCTCGACGGCGACCAGGCCGCTGATCGACAGGTAATTGCGGCGCGATGACCCGGTAACGATCAGCCAGATCGACCATGATGGGCCGCCAATGTTGCGGACTGCTGAACAGCCCGTGGAGAAATACGATCGCCTCGGGACCTTGCCCCATGTCAAGCATGTCACCAGATTCAACAACTGCCTGAAAGTCTTGACAGTTGTCGGATGCGGGGCTAGTTTTGATCATGAAAATGAACCTTTTGGTTGGGTAGTTTGCGCTCAACAGATCACAACCCACAAACCTATGGATCGATTATCGACAAGAGTTCCACTGGCGTCTGAACAATTGTCAACTGCTTTCCAAGGAAAAAGAATGCTGCTTTCGGATTAGCGCGAATAGTGCTTTGGTAGCAGTAGATAATACCTAATGATTAGTGGAATCATCCATGGGGCGTAGAAACCCCGCTTTTTCCACCATGCGCGTAAGTGAGACGACCGAATCGGCTGCCATTTTTTCCATCACGTGGCGGCGATGCACTTTGACCGTCGGTTCCGCAATTCCCAGTAGCCGGGCGATTTGCTTGTTAAGTTTCCCAGCCACCACGAGTTCCATGACTTACGGAATTCTGACGTCAGCCGTTTACACGCCCAATGCGCGAAAATACCTCGTCGACGAGATCACGCTGATCCTCTTCATGGTCGGAGTTCATTCCGTGTTCCACGTGTGTTCGACTGTATCCACGGGCATGTGGCGACACACGAGCCCCGTGCCATTCGGGCCGGAAGACATTTTCATTGTGTTGAGCCAAGAATGCCGTACGGTCGTCAAGCAAATCCAACTGTCGGTCACCTCTCGGCTTTTCCAACCTTCCACGCCGAGCAAATTCTGCGTCAAAAGCTGTGTCAACGGTCGAGACAGGTAGCGACTCCGCGGCGGCTGCCAACGGCGCCCGTGGGACGCGCTGATGAGAGTCAGCTCCCGGCGCGGCCGCCGGAGTACCTTGTCGCCAATTCACTCCAATGAAGTCCAGGTCGACGGCCGTTACGCTGCCATCACCAGAAAAATCTCCCTCCTCCCAACCGGCTACGTCGGCAACTCGCCAGTTAATGCCGACTTGGTTCAAGTCCATGGCATCCACCTTGCCATCCAAGGTTGCATCGCCCATGAACGTTTCCAAGATATTCTCGACCAGGAATACGACATCATCCTGATCGACGGTGCCACTGGCATCCAAGTCAAATTCCGCGGACCCATTGCCTTCGCGAATTGCTTCGAACAGAGCGTTGATGTCGTCCGCATCAACGACACCGTCGCCCGTGAAATCGCCTGTAACACCAAAGTCCACGGTGCCGGGCGAAGGCGCCCCAGCGAACCAACTGCCGGCCAGGTTTCCGTATTGATCGGCCGCATTTCGTTGCAGCGAGTCACCGTCACCGTCAGCCGAGTTGGCCCAGGGAGGCACGTTGTCATAACGCACTTCATCCTCAGACAAACGAGGTATAAAGGTCGGATCCTCGGGCGGCGGCATGTCTGGACGTTGCAGCATGACACCGTCGCCAAAATCACTCAACTGGCCGCCATATCCTCCCAACAACGTGGCACTCTCATCCAAACCATAATGAGCACGGAAAGCATTTAATCGATCCACGTTTTCAACGGCGTCAGGATTGAACGGTAGGATTACTAGCGTTTCACCGGAGGCGATCGTCATGCCATCGTCAAAGTTGAAATCCACTCCACCGCGGATGCGCCAGTCCGTCAGGTCGACCGCCTCGTTCGTCGGATTGTGTACCTCGACGAATTCTAGATCGTCGGAAGTAACCGTCGGGTCGGCAGCGATTGCCGCGACCGACGGA
>CBDUAB010000456.1:0-4463 GCA_965365045.1 uncultured Planctomycetales bacterium | reverse complement strand
GGCAGCGACCTGCCACCGCAACTCTATAGCGCCTACCTCGATGCTGCCTGGCGACCTCAGTTAACACCGCAATTCGCAGCGGATTTACGCTTTCGTTCGGGCGTGTATAGCGACTTTAGCACTGTGACGAACGATAGCGTTCGTTTCATGGGCACCGCTCTCGGTGTGGTTCAAATGACGCCGACAACAGCGCTCAAGATCGGCGTTGAGTATCTCGATCGATTAGATGTCAAGATTTTGCCGGCATTCGGTATTTATTGGGAACCAAATCCACAGGCTCGCTACGACTTTTACTTCCCGCGCCCCAAGCTGGCTCGCTACTGGACGACGGTCGGTAACAACGAAGTGTGGTGGTATTTCGGTGGCGAGTACGGCGGTGGAAATTGGACGATCGATCGCGAAGACGAACCGTTCGAGGGAATGAGCGATCGAATTGACATCAACGACATTCGCATCTTTTTAGGAATCGATTGGAGCTACTTGGATCAACGATCCGGTTATCTACAAATTGGGTATGTGTTTGAGCGCAAACTCATCTACGACCTGGTGCCAGAGGAAAATCTCGATCTGGACAACACCTTCACGGCCGGCGCCGGCATCCATTTCTGAAGGCAGTGCCGTCCGTTTTTCTCGTAGGATAGGCTTCCAGCCTGTCGTTGTCGTGTAATATCTCGCCGTGCCGGGCAAGTTCGTTCTCAACATCGGAGAACCAACTCGTATTCCTTGTTTCTCCAGAGTATCCTGAACTCTCATTGTAATTGTTTGGTACCACGTCTCGTCGAGACTCGCACGTACGCACCATTGGACTAAAAAATATGCCCCACCCAACCGTCCGCAATCACGGTCTAAGTCTTGGCATTTGCCTCTGCATTTTGACAGTTACAAAATGTGCATTCACTCAGGGTACCAAAGCGGACTATGAACGTGCGTTGAGCTACGACGAACGAACTCGCGATAAAGTCCACCGCCTGCGCGTCGAACCTAATTGGATCTCTGGAGGTCCTGCATTTTGGTACCGAATCGATATTGGAGCGGGCAACCACGAGTTTGTTTTGGTGACGCCCAGTGAGTCGTCGCGACAGCCAGCTTTCGACCACCAGAAACTAGCCGACGCGCTGTCGGAACATGCAAGCGCCACAATCGCTGCAAACAAACTGCCTTTTCGTGCGATTTCGTTCGCTCAAGATCGGACCGGCGTGCGGTTCAAAGCGTTGGGCTCGAGCTGGGATTGGGACTTGGCAATTCATGAATTGACGAAAGTGCCGGAGGCAGATGACGCAGCACGTGGCGAAGTGGCGACAGCCAGGGTCTTAAAGCGCCTGCGGCGTTCCGGTCAGTCGGCCGTGGAGACGTCCGTGCGGTTCGTCAATGAAACGGATGGTCCGGTAAAACTCTTCTGGATCGATGCATCCCACCAGCGCAGGCCCTACGGCACCATCCCGTCGCGGATGGACCACGACCAACACACGTTTGCCGGACATGTGTGGCTGGTCACCGATAACGAAGATAAACCGTTGGCGGCATTCGAGGCGATCGAAGAAAACAGTGTCGCGATAATCGACGGCACCGGGCAAGTCGAAATCCCGCAAAGGTCCAGACGGGATCGAGGCCGTCGCCAAGCATCGCCGGACGGTCGCCGGGAAGCATTCATTGAAAACCATAATGTCCACGTTCGTGAGGTCACCACTGGGGAGACTTTCGCGTTGAGCGATGGTGGCCGTGAAGAAGATCCGTTTCACGCTCGTTTTCATTGGTCCCCCGACTCAGCAAGACTCGTCGCACTACAAGTTCGCCCGGGGGAGGAGAGGAAAGTTCGCCTGATCGAATCTTCGCCAGCCGATCAGCTCCAGCCGCGTCTTCACGAACACAACTACGCCAAACCCGGCGACGAGATGCCGCTGCCGCGCCCGCGAATGTTTGATGTCGAAGGAAGAGTAATGATCGATTTCTCGGACGAGCTCTTCTCGAATCCTTGGAGCATCTCCAACCTGCGCTGGTCCGCCGATTCGCAACGATTTGATTTTCTTTACAACCAACGCGGCCACCAGGTATTGCGCATCATCGCCGTGGATGCAACCTCCGGCGAGGCGCATGCCATCATCGACGAGCAGAGTACAACGTTCATCGACTACGCTTACAAGGAGTTCACCCATTACATCGAGGAAACGGATGAAATCGTCTGGATGAGTGAACGTGACGGCCACAACCATTTGTACCTTTACGACATCAACACCGGCGCGGTAAAGAACCAGATTACACGTGGTGAGTGGGTTGTGCGGGGCGTGGAACGAGTTGATGGTAAGAACCGTCAGATTTGGTTTAGCGCCGGAGGAATTTACCCGGACCAGGATCCGTACTACGTTCATCTCTGTCGAATCAATTTCGACGGCACGGACTTGACGATATTGACCAAGAGCGACGGTACACATAAGTGGCGGTTTTCACCTGACCGCGACTACATTCTTGATACCTGGTCACGTGTCGATCATCCACCAGTGACGGAACTTCGTCTCGCGTCAGATGGATCGCTCGTTTGTGTGCTGGAAACCGCCGATTGGGATGAACTCATTGCCACTGGTTGGCGGCCACCGGAGCGTTTTGTGGCCAAAGCGCGTGATGGAGAATCCGATATCCATGGAATCATTGTGCGGCCCACGAACATCGCACCTGACACGGAATATCCGGTGATTGAAAAAATCTATGCCGGCCCACAAGGTGCGTTTGTGCCAAAATCATTCGGGCGGACTCGAGATGTTGCCGCGCTGGCCGAGTTAGGATTCATCGTCGTGCAGATTGACGGCATGGGAACTTCGCATCGTTCCAAAGCGTTCCACGATATCTGCTGGCACAATCTGGGCGACGCAGGATTTCCGGATCGCATCGCGTGGATGAAGGCCGCGGCGGCTCGCTATCCACAAATAGATCTCACGCGCGTCGGCATTTATGGCGGTTCAGCCGGCGGCCAAAACGCACTGCGAGCATTGTTGGCCCACGGTGACTTCTATAAGGTCGGAGCAGCCGATTGTGGTTGCCACGATAATCGCATGGACAAAATCTGGTGGAATGAACTTTGGATGGGTTGGCCGATTGGGCCCCACTACGAGGAGCAGTCTAATGTGACGCAGGCGCATCGACTAACGGGAAAACTGCTGCTTACTGTCGGTGAACTTGACCGCAACGTCGACCCGGCATCCACGATGCAGGTCGTTAATGCACTGATCAAGGCCGACAAGGATTTTGACATGATCGTCGTACCGGGCGGAGGCCACGGAATTGGCGAACGTCCCTACGGACGACGACGACGCATGGATTTCTTTGTGCGGCATTTGCACGGCGTTGAGCCTCGTCGGCAGGAGCGAATTGCAACGAGTGGTTTCGTGACGACTCAGGTTGGCACGCAACAGGCAGGCTCTTCGGCAACCGAGATCGATACGTTTCCCAGCGATCCTTCCGCCCACCCGCTCCGAGCGTTGATCGAACGCTATTCGTCCGATCACGATTCGCTCCGCCGTTTCGACGGACTGCAGGCATCGCCGCATCGCAGGAACCGTCTCGCTCAGTTCTACGCAGAATGGCAACAACGTCTGCACGAGTTGGACTTCGCCGAGTTGGATCAAGATGGACGCGTCGATTATTTGTTGCTCAAAAAGGAAATACGGCACCAAACTGAGTCACTCACTCACAACGAAGATCGCGACAAAGCGATACAAACGTTAGTACCGTTCGGCACAGCAATCGTGGAATTGCATGAAGCCCGCAAACGCTTCGAGCAGATTGATTCGCAAGCGGTGGCTGGCCAGCTTGTGGAACTTACGAAACAAATTGACGATCTCACGTCGGCTGTTGAGAAAGACGAACTGACGAGCGAACCACATATTGCGCATCGTGCCGTGCGCACGATCGAGGAATTGCGCCGAGCGCTCGATCGCTGGTTTCGTTATCGGGCCGGTTACGATCCGTCCTTTACGTGGTGGGTTGAAAAGCCGTTTAAGTCGGCGGATGCGGCCTTGGAAAAGTATGGCAAACTCGTGCGTGAAAAATTGGTCGGTGACGAATCCACGGATGGCGACAAGATTGTCGGCGAGCCCATCGGCCGAGCGGCGTTGTTGAGCGAACTTCGTTACGAGATGATTCCCTATTCACCGGAGGAACTGATCGCAATCGGTTATCGTGAGTTGCAATGGTGTCATGCCGAGCTAGAAAAGGCAGCACATGAACTGGGTTTTGGCGACGATTGGCGCGCGGCCCTTGAGCATGTGAAGACGCTTCATGTCGAGCCGGGCAAACAACCAGAGCTTATCAAGCAGTTAGCCGACGAAGCTGTCGCGTTCCTTGACAAACACAAGCTCGTAACCATTCCCGAGTTGTGTCGGAATGGTTGGCGAATGGAAATGATGTCGCCAGAACGTCAACGCGTAAATCCTTATTTCACTGGCGGTGAAGTAATCTCGGTGTCGTTTCCC
>CBDUAB010000455.1:0-4467 GCA_965365045.1 uncultured Planctomycetales bacterium | reverse complement strand
CATCCAGGTCATGGACGACTTCCATCCACAACCGAATCTCGCTCTCGTACTCGCAAGCCAGGTCGCTTTTCACCAACTGGCGATGAAACGCAGACGCACCGTCTTGGAAATAGTCCGCCACTTCCGCGCTCGAAAAACGCCGCGACTCATCAGGCGCGATTAGCCGCTGTATGAAGTTCATTAGCAAGTCGTTACAGGTAACCTCGTTCGGCAAGATCGCCTCCAGGCGTTGAGCGATGAAACGCTTGGCTTCGAGTAAATCATGGCATGACGTGATGCCACCGAAGACCGGTTTGCCAGACAACAGCTCGACCAATACGTAGCCCAGACTCGCCAGATCGCTGCGCGGCGTCGACGGTTGGTTCTCCAGAAGCTCCGGAGCCGCATAGCGGGGCGTACAGGAACGCGAAACGGGCGGATCGTCCGCTTCGAATGCCGATCCAATATCGATGATCTTGGCGTTTCCCGTGCGTTTGAGCATGATGTTCGAGGGCTTAATATCACCGTGAATTATTTTCTGACGGTGAAGGGCCGCCAATGCGGCCAGCGTATCACGCACGATCGCGACGGCGACACCCGGCTTGATGCGCGGTTGCACTTCACCTTCGGTAACGATCACGCGATTGATGTACTCCCAGCGACTGTTGCTAACGCGACTACGTATTTGTTTCAGGCGTTCATTGGACAGCAGCACGCGCAGGTCGTAGCCGTCAATCCACTCCATGACCATCAACCGAATGTGATTGCGATCGTAGAGATTGTGAACATACAAAAGATTGTCGTGCTGAATCTGCGCGATACGGGCCGCAACTTGAGCCATGCGCGACATTGCCACGTTGTAACCGCGCACGTCTTCGAAAGGCTCCGGCGAGAATACCTTCAGGGCAATAGGCAATTTAAAGCCTTCAGCACCGCGCTGCTCGCTCAGATAGACTACGCCCTGCCCTCCTTTGCCCAACTGTCTGAGCAAATCGAAATGCGACGTCCACGAAAAACGTTTGCAATCGAGGATCTCGCGATAACGTTGGCAAAGCTCTACTGGGGGTTGATGGTTTACGTTACTGCCAAGAGAAACCGTGGGCTGTAGGCCCTGGAATGTCGTCGTCATGGTCTCATCGCTGCGGGATTTGATGCCAACCGAACCAGATTCATCTAAACACAATCTAGTCGATCAGTCTACCTCGATCAGACGGCCTCAAAAAAAGGCGTGTCTAGCTCGGGGAAAACTTGTTTTTTGCCTGGGGGCCAAATCACGCCGATGTTGGCACGGGAAATCCCAGCCGTTTGTCCACTTGATTGAGCAATGGCTCACCCCCCTGATAGCGGCGCAAGTTCTCGCAAAAAAAATCGGTCGCATCATCATCACGCCGCGCCGACTGCGCCCCCACATGCGGCGTAATAATCACGTTGGGCATATCCCATAGTGGGCTTTCGGTCGGCAAAGGTTCAACTTCCGTCACATCAAGACCGGCCGCGGCAATGATTGATTGATTCAACGCAGTCACCAAATCCGCCTCAACCACTATTGGCCCGCGCGCCACATTGATCAGCATCGCATGGGATTGCATCCGCGCCAAACTACCAGCATCAATCATGCCACGTGTTTCATCCGTGAGCGGGACGCACAATATCACGATGTCCGATTGCGCAAGCACTTCGTCGTATCGTTCGGCGGGCCATAGCGCTTCGACGTAATCTGGTCGGCGAATGGGAAACTTGTCGGTTGCCAGTATGCGACAACGAAAAGCCGCCAGAATCTTGGCCAAACGCCGGCCGTTTCCACCAAAACCGAGAATACCGACGGTCTTGTCATGCAAGTCAAACGTCGGCCGGCGCGTGAAATCATGCCGCTGCTGCGCGCGAAAATAGACGGGCAGACTGCGAACCAGTCCGAGCAGCAGCGCCAAAGTTTGCTCAGCAACCTGATCGGCAAACAGACCAGATGCGCTAGTGACCACAATCTCGTCCGCCGCGATAACTGCTGGGACGAGGCAATGATCCATACCGGCGGCCGAAGACTGAATCCAACGCAGTCGACCCTGTTTGACAGCAGCCGGCCAATCCACTGGAACTTTTGCGTGACCGCAATAAATGTCCGCCGACGAAAGCTCGCTCGCCACTTTCTCCTGGCCAGCGTTAACTATTTCTGCCTCGGGGGCGGCAGCCTGGATTTGCGCGATATTCCGCTTGGAAACCGCATAACAAAGGACAATTCGCACGTAGAAACTCCTCACCGGGTGTTCGGGCCGCGGTTCTCCGACTCGTCAGCGGTTGGCCATTCCGTCCGGGTCAGCAATAATGACTGAGAGGATTTTGCGCCACGTCGAGGTGTCCGTCGACCGTGCTGGTACAAACAATCCACCCCTACCGAAGAAATTGGCTCGGCCTAACCGTACCTCCACACCCGGATCGAGCGCCCACCCTTTAAGGAGCATCCCCCTTTGGCAAGCTCGCAAGTCCGTTTCGGATTCCTTTTTATTCTGTTGCTTGTTTTGCTGCGCGTATCAATTGGTTGGCACTTCTTCAAAGAAGGAGCCAAAAAAATCGATAGTGGAAATTTTACTTCAAAACCATTCTTGCAGCAGGCCAAGGGGCCCTTGGCGGAATATTTCCACTCCCAGATTCCCGATTATCGCGGCGAACAGCGACTTGACAAAAACGCCATTATTGGCCGTTGGAAAGACTACCACGAGCAAGTCGTGAGCCGAGTCGGGTTCACCGACGGTCAGAAAGCGACAGCAGCGAAGGTCCTTGCGAAGCACCAGCGTATCCTGAACAATTTTTTCGCCCAGTCGGGGGACGACATCAACACGTACAAGGCCGAGTGGAAAAGGCTTGATGAAGCGCGGCAGGCACCGGCCCACAAGCTGGACTATGAGGCGGACCGTATCAACGACAAACAGGCCGAGTTGTGGAACTCACCAAATAAATGGTACGCGGAACTAAAAGGGCTGGATCAGGCATACCAGGCCGACATGTTGTCATTAGCCAGTAGCAAACAAAACGTAAATCGCGTGAAACCACTAAGGGACTTGTCTGCTTCCCGGATCGACGTTTTCGTCACTTGCCTCACATTTGGTGTGGGCGTGCTGTTAGTTCTGGGGCTGTTTACGCGGTTCGCCGCGCTTGCTGGGGCCGGCTTTCTCGCGTCCGTCATGACGACTCAGCCGTTTTGGGTCAGGGGCGCCAACCTTGAGTACGCTTATTATCAAATCGTGGAACTGATTGCGATGCTGCTGTTGGCGGCAACTGCCGCCGGACGCTTCGCTGGACTCGACTATTTCGTACACGCCATGCGCATGCGATGTTGTCCTCCAAAGGGGATTAGCAATGAACTTGACAGTTGAAGAAAAAGAAATCGGTCGCGGCAATTATTACGAAGCGTTAGGCTACTCGCGCCGTGATTTCCTCAAAGGCACCATCGCAGCCGGCGTCGCCTCAGGCGCCGGACTGGGTGCGATGTACTTTGGCTACGGCAAGAGCGTTGATAATCCGGTCCGCGTCGGTTGCATCGGCACTGGCGACGAAGGAAACATTCTGATCGGGGCGCTCAGTCCAAACTATGTCCAAGTTGTCGCCATATCTGACATTCGTCCGTCTAGTATCCATCGAGCGTTCCATGGCGATTGGGGTGGCAGCAAACCGGCGTATACGCACTCACTTCGTCCCGGCTTGATGGAGAAATACGGATGGCAGAGCGAAGACGAAGCACGCAAGCACGTAACGGAATACACGGATTACAACGAGTTGCTAAAAAACAGCGATGTCGAAGCGGTCATCATCGCCCTGCCCTTGCACCTGCACGCGGTCGCGGCGATTGCGGCAATGAAAGCCGGTAAGCACGTGCTGACCGAAAAACTGATGGCGCACAATGTGGCCCAATGCAAAGTCATGTCGCGCGTCGCGGAAGAAACAGATCTATACTTGGCGACCGGTCATCAACGACACTACAGCGTTCTCTACGACAATGCCGTTCATATGCTCAAATGGGGCTTGCTCGGCGAGATCCACCATATCCGCGCACAATGGCATCGTGGCAATTTGCCCGGCCGCGATAGTTGGGCTCCGCCCATACCGGGTGGCGAAATGGGTATCGATCTCAAGACCGGCGAAAAGAAACATATCGACAAAATCGCCGGCCAACTGAATAGCTTCAAGAGACGGATCAAAGACGCCACCGACCCAGCACAAATCGACCTGTACCAAAAGCAAATCGCCCAATGGATTGCCTGGGATCAAGACAAAGAAGTAGAAGCGCACAAGCATGGATACATAGATCTGACGCTACCCAATGACCGACAGCGTTCGGCGCTCGAGGAGCTTGTCCGCTGGCGGTTGTGGGAACGAACCGGCGGTGGACTGATGGCCGAACTCGGTAGCCACCAATTGGACGCGGCCAGCATCTTTTGCAGTGCCTTGCGTAAAGATGGCACGAAGGCGCACCCGCTGACGGTGCACGCCGTCGGG
>CBDUAB010000454.1:0-4474 GCA_965365045.1 uncultured Planctomycetales bacterium | reverse complement strand
GCACACGTTCGATCTTGCCCGCCGTTAACGTCGTGACCTTGGCTTGACCGGACCAGGGTAGCTCGACGCGTGCATTGACACGCAACGTGTGCTGGATGTCGCCGAGCCTGATCGTTTCGGTTTTCATGTCGATCGCTTTGACCGCGGCTGAGGAAATCAAAAGCTGATTACCATCCAGGGTGACGCCCGTGGACGGCAACGCAGCATGACCTTCGTGGGCGTCGCTCATGTGTTGGCTACACAATGCAATCAGAACGGCTACGCATCCGAGTGAGCAGCACCGCGGGAGATTCATGGTCGTGGCCCGTTAAGAAGTTAAGAAGTTAAGAAGTTAGGATCATGGTTATTATGGTGAGTCCGTACCGCCGGATTCACCGGCCTTGATCGCGACGAGTGCGAGGACAGACGCGTCGATTTCAGCGGCAACCACCTCATAGCCAGGCGTTTTGCCATCATCAATATTGGCGTGGACACTGTTGAAAGCATCGCGCAGCTTCTGCGAGTTCTCGCCGATGGCTTGCCAGTCATCCTTGGGTACGTTGCTGTTCTGGGCTATCTCCGGCAGCCACTGGATCACGTAATCAAGCAGATCCAACGCGCGGTGTGCGTTGGCGGGTGTGCCGCCTGTCGTTTCCGTCTTGATCGTGTCGCGGTATTTCTGAATGTGTTCAACGGCCGCTCCCCACGTCGCCGTGTCTCCGCGCAACTTGTCGATTTCCGCATCGGTGAGCGGAATGTCGTGCGGGTCGGCATGTTCGGTTGGCAATTCGTTCGATGGACTGTCAGCCGCGGGATTGGCAGTTGGTTGTGACCGACCGCACCCGGCGACGAATCCAAGGCACGCGAGGGCAAAAAGCTGCAGCGTTCGAGTCAACATGGAAACCACTCCTGTTCATGAACTTGGCGCCGTTTCGCGCAATCCAATCGGCGCGAATCCAGCGGGGAAAGTACAGCGCAACAAAGCTGAACTAGCAAAGCAGAAATGTAATGGCGCGTTTAGAACAGTTGCACGCCGGAGCGCTCATGGCGCGCAACATCACACAGAAGGACCGCCCTGTCAAGCGAAGTCGTTGCGCGACGTGCCAGATTCGGGAGTTCAATCGTGATACGCTGGAGGGGTGGTGACCTGTCAACTGAGTGAGTATCCAGGCGGATGATTGTGGTGGGCAAGCAATTGTCAATCAGCCGCACGAGGTAAACCGACTCGTCTTCATCGGAAGACGATGTGTCGCGGACGGGTAACGTCAAATCGAATGGCCAAAAGGCGAAGTGAACATGGGCGACAGCGGCCGGTTTTACAATGTGTTGATCCGTCGCGTGGTGATGATGGTGATCGTGGCCAACACGGGAATGGTGGCCCTGACGGGAATGGTGGCCCTGACGGGAATGATCGAGCGCACATTGATTCTGATGATCGTGCGCTACATCTCCATCCACATGCGAGTGGCGCTGACCGGGTGGCACGAGGCTGCCAAGCAACATCGCTGCCGAAAGCAGTAGACCAGTCGTCGTTCGCAAGACGGATTCTCTCACAACGGGCATCAAATCATCAGGTGTGTAATTTGTACGTTTAGACTTTGTAAAGCAATTGCTTCTCAATTTGTCGTGCAGTCGTCTCGGCTGCCGCGGTCAGGCTGGACGCCTGCACCACAAGTTGTTCAATCATATGCCTTGATTCGCGAATTGGTCAATATCACAACCCATCCAGTCGCAGCGAAGAGTGCACGAATGCACTTCACTGGGATGCACAGTAGGCCGACGCAAGCGAGGGACACTACCAAAATGGCCACCACCCGAGTTGTTTGGTTTTGTCCCCTGCCGCCCGTCGTGTTAGTGTGCTCACGGAACAGCGCGAATTTTGAGACAAAGTGCATGATACCAAGGTGGGTGACACGAGCCGAGCGTCACTCAATGCGGCTGTGCCGCAATCAGCCACACACCGCCACTTTGAATCACGAAATTGCCGAAACTTGTTACGCCCAAAGCACAAATGTCATCCTGAAGGAGCGACAGCGACTAAAGGATCTTCCAATCACGCCAGCATGCCATCACGGGTAAATCGGCCCACGCAATTCCAACGTTTCTGGCAGTTCCTTCGGTCGCTGTCGCTCCCTTGCAATGAACTACGATCAATTTGAGCTTGCGAGAACGTGGCCGACTCGCTCCGCGAGTCGGCTCCAGCTCGCGGAGCGAGCAGGCCACAATACGTTCATTGGGAGCGTTACCACGAATCCCGCGGTGGGTGCTCAGGATGACACAAAGTGGCCCGATTCAAGTGAAAAACGACTGCGCTATCGGAGGAAGTTGGGCGTTCGGAGACTTGGCAGGATAGGTGTGTCCGTGTCGTCGGTCGCCAATTTCTGAAACACTTCGTCACGAATGTCGTAGGTCGATCGCCGGGCGATTGCGTTTGGCCGACGACGTGCTCGTGTCGAGTCGTCAGGGCCAAAATCGGCACGTTGCAGCAAAGCTGATTGAGGAGTTGCGACAGCAGCCGACGGCAAGGCGTTGGATAGTGCGGGCGGAGCCAGCGGAGAGAAGAATCGGTTGTGGTTCACGTCAATACGATCGTTGTCGCTCGCAATAGTTTGTGCCAAAACGGCGCGTCCGAAGTTGGCCAAATTGGTGTTTGGCCGATGATCGATCCCCTGACTGGCAAACTTAAACCCCACTATCCGCCCGGCACCGCTTCCGACTGTGTCTTGCGCGATGGCTGTCTCCACCGAGCCGATGTTTGACACGACGTATCCGTAAGAAATGTTTTCATCCAACAACGAAGTGCTAAAAGAGTGCGTAATCTTTGTGTGGTACACTTCGTCGTCGGCTGAGTCGAATTCGAATTGCATCGTCTCGCCCGCGACGAAGGGCACGAGCAGATCGAGTCGAGAATTTCTATTGCCGTTCACGTCAAGGTAAACCTCGTCAACGTAAACATTATTATTCGAATTGGCCGGCACCGAACCGGTTTCTCCTAAGCTGGTATCGTTGGCCAGCGCATGTCCGTTCCCCTGGTTGCCGTCCGACGGCGCCTGTGTCCGCCCCGCGCTGTCGTCGACTAATCCAGTTGTATTTTGCGCGTCGCCTGATTCCACCGAGTCGAAATTTGGCACGACGTTTTCGTAAGAAATGTTTTCACGCGGGACGATAGTATTCAGAAAATACACAAGCGTCACGCTCTGTTCTTCGTCGTCCGCTGGGTCCAATTCGAAGTCCACCGTCCCATCGGCGATCGCGACAAAGGGGATCTCGGCGACCAAATGGCGTCCACCTCCGTGAGGAGATATTCCAGCGACGCCACCGAGTTCGTCGATTAGCCCTGGTCGATCCTCTCCGGATAGGTTTTTGTAAGGTCCACGGAATGCAAATTCCCCGTCTCGCTCGACCAAGTTTGGGTCAAACAGAATGTCGGCAAATGCCGCAAATACACCTTGAGGGTAGGCGCTCATGTGTTCAACGTACAAACCGACCGTGAACTTGTCCCCAATTTGCACACGATCAACAGCGTTGTCATCATCATCCGTCACGTCGAGTGAATAATTGACAAACACATCGTCCGGCCTCAATTCAATACGTCCCCCCACGTGAATGGTGGCGGTTCCCCAGGCAGTGTTGCCGTCGACGTCTTCGATTAAATAACGAAAAGTGTCCCTGCCGACGAAATCCTCCGCGGGAGTGTAACGGATTGCGCCTGAAGCAAGCTCCACCGTGCCACGGGTCTCGGTCATATCCAGCTCAGAGATCGACGGTGTACCATTTGCCGCACCGTCATTCGCGAGTACGTCGACAATTGCTGATTCACCCCGCATCGTTGTCGCGGAATCGTGACGGGCAAAAATCAATGGCGTATACTCGACCGATACCCACGTTGTGCTGCCTTTACCGAAGTCGTCTGCGATCGTGTAGCTCAGATAATAGTCATAGGTGGTTTGCAGGTCTTCATTTCTGACAACGGACAGGCTTTGGCCATCATCTGAGATATTTACGTCCAATCGCGAGTCCGGCAAAACGGAGACGATTCGAGCACCATTTGATCCCTCGGCGACGACGTCATTCGCCAAAACATCCAGTTGCCATTCGTTCGTGCCTCTGAATGAGAAGCTGTCACTCATTGCGATCGTCTTGGAGTCTAGATTGTCTGTCGTTTCCAAGTTGTCAATTCGCGTCACGACAACTCCGCTATCTGAGACTCTGCCATATGAGATATAGCCAAAGACTGCATTTCCGAAGTCGACGGCAAGCAATTGCCGTTGTTCGAGCGGTTCGAAGCGCAGATGCCTCGTGCGGCGGGCGCCTCCGTATCGCGAGCTTGCCAGATTGTGGCGATTATGGCGGATTCTATTTCGCTGAAACATGAGAACAACTCCGATGTCGCTCGCTTGCAAGAATGCGATATTCCTAAACGGCATTGCGTGATTCTGGGACGCCCGATCACCCGCCCCTCACGCGAGTTTACTGTTTTATTGTCGTATCCAAC
>CBDUAB010000453.1:0-4474 GCA_965365045.1 uncultured Planctomycetales bacterium | reverse complement strand
CGGCGATGTGGGCTATCCTCACTCGACTCGAGGAACCAAAGCATGCCAGCCTGACACTGATGCAAAAGCTCAAACTTTATAACGGCAAGTCGCTACCTGGATTCACGGAAGAAAATATCAAGGAGCTTCGCTCCGAAGCTACCAGCGAAGGGATGTTGGGAATCTCGCCGCGATTTGTTCAGGACAAGATCTCCAATGCGCTCGTGGCACATCCGGACGCTCATTCTGTGAATCCGTTTATGGTGCTCAACGAGTTGGCGTCAGGGCTCAAACACCACTCGCTGATCAATTCCGAAGAACTGCGCGTCCGCTATCGCGAATTGATCAACGTTGTCAAGGAAGAGTACGAAAACATCGTCAAGAACGAAGTGCAGCGGGCAATCGCCGCGGACGAGGACGCGTTGAAACGTCTGTGTGGCAACTATATCGACAACGTTAAAGCGTATACGCAGCGGGAAAAGGTCAAGAACAAGTTTACGGGCGAGTATGATGAACCGGATGAGCGTCTGATGCGATCGATTGAGGAAAAGATCGATATTCCGGATGCTCGCAAGGACGATTTCCGCCGTGAGATTATGAACTATATCGGCGCTCTGTCGATTGACGGAAAGACCTTCGATTACAAAACGAACGAACGACTAAACAAAGCGCTTGAATTGAAACTGTTCGAAGATCAAAAGGATACGATCAAGCTGACCAGTCTCGTCTCGAATGTCGTCGACGCGGAAACGCAAGAAAAAATTGACGTCGTAAAAGGCCGTTTGATCCGCGACTCCGGATACGACGACGAGAGCGCGACGGACGTGCTGAATTTCGTTGCCAGTATTTTTGCAAGAGGAGACGTCAAAGAGTCGTAAAGTAAAACCAAATGAATATCCAACGTGACTCATCTCGATTTCGACAAATTGTGCGGGGCAAAGTACGCGACAATCTGCGCAAATACGTCACGCATGGAGAAATGATCGGGCGCAAAGGCCGTGACCTGGTCAGCATTCCGGTGCCCCGTCTGGATGTGCCTCATTTTCGCTACGGTGACAATGGATCCGGCGGCGTCGGCCAAGGCGATGGTGAGATCGGCGATCCGATTGGGCGGGGCCAACCCGGTGACGATCCCGGTGGCGCCGGCAATCAGCCCGGGGCTCACGTGCTGGAAGTCGAATTGACGCTCGAAGAGTTGGCGACGATGCTCGGCGACGAACTTGAATTACCGCGGATTGAACCGAAAGGTGACGCCAATATCGTCGAAGAAAAAACTCGTTACGACAGCATTCGCCGTACCGGGCCCGAGTCACTGAGGCACTTTAAACGCACCTATATTCAGGCATTGCGCCGGCAAATCGCCAGTGGAACTTACAGTTTCGTGAAGCCTCGCATAGTTCCATATAAAGAGGACAAACGTTACCGCAGTTGGAGCACAACGCCGATACCGCAAACCAACGCCGCGATAATTTACATGATGGATGTGTCGGGCTCGATGACGGATGACCAAAAGTCAATTGTGCGTACCGAGGCGTTTTGGATCGATACTTGGTTGAAAAGCCAATACGAAGGAATTTCGCGACGATACATTATCCACGACGCCGTCGCCCGCGAAGTCGACGAAGAGACTTTTTATCGGACGCGCGAAAGCGGCGGGACACGGATTAGCTCCGCTTTTCACGTCGCCAATGAAGTTGTCCGCCGTGAATTCCCGCCCAGCGAGTGGAACATTTACTTCTTTCAGTTTTCCGACGGAGATAACTGGGGTGAAGACAACCGAGAAAGCCTCACGTTGCTCAAAGACAACCTGATGCCCGTTTGCAACCTGTTTTGTTACGGGCAAGTTGAAAGTCCGTACGGCAGCGGTGAGTTTCTGCGCAGCCTGCAAGACGAGTTTGGGAAGGATCACGAAAAGCTGATCACGTCGGAGATCGAAGACAAGGACGGCATTTACGACTCGATCAAAACGTTCTTGGGAACCGGCAAGTAGCCTTTGCACGGGAGAAAGACATGTATTACGAGAAATCAAACAACACTCAAGATTATAGGGTCATTGTCGGACATGCGTCCGTCACGGTATCAGGCCGTTCTCGTGACGAGGCCATACAAAATGCCCGCACGCGTCTTTGTATTGAAATGCCCCGCATGTGGGATGTGATCGAAAGTCTCGATCCACGAAGCTTTCAGATTCAGCCGTTGAATCAGATTCCGGACGCCGATTGAACTTGATGTGAAAGCGATCTGGCATGACCATAGCAACCGTGAAACCGCTGCCACGCGACCTTTCCGACATCCAGGTCGAGATGGAAGAGCATGCGCGCGCGTATGGTTTAGATTTCTTTTCCACGATCTTCGAATTGGTCAACGTCGATCAGCTCAACGGAGTCGCGGCCTATGGCGGCTTTCCCACACGCTATCCACACTGGCGTTTCGGTATGGAGTTCGATCGGCTTTCCAAGGGATACGCCTACGGCCTCCAAAAGATCTACGAGTTGGTGATCAACAACGATCCTTGTTACGCCTACCTGCTCAATAGCAATTCCATAACCGACCACCGCATGGTGATCGCTCATGTTTATGGTCACTGCGATTTTTTCAAAAAGAACTATTGGTTCAGTAAAACCAATCGCAAGATGATTGACGAGATGGCGAATCATGGTAATCGAATTCGCCGCTACATGGATCGTTTTGGCGTCGAAGAAGTCGAGAACTTTATCGACGCGTGTTTGTGTGTCGAGGATCTGATCGACATCCACGCATCCTTCATCAAGCGCAAGGAGTCCCTGGACCGCTACGACTTTCGTGACAATGACGCGCTTGAGCCGGAGGCAACACCCGTACGATTTCGGGCGAAATCCTACATGGAACCTTACATCAATCCGCCCGAGGTAATCGCGCGAGAGGTGGAACGACAGCGATTATTGAAAATGGCCGAGCAGGCGTTTCCCGCGGAGCCGGTGCGTGACGTGATGGGATTTCTGCTTGAGCACGCGCCGCTCAAGCCATGGCACGTTGACGTCATGTCCATTATTCGGGATGAGGCGTATTACTTTGCACCTCAGGCCCAGACCAAAATCATGAACGAAGGTTGGGCGACCTACTGGCATTCGACCATCATGACGCGTCATGGGATTTGCAACGGTGGCGACGTAATCGGTTACGCGGATCATACGTCGGGTACCTTGGCAAGCTCACCGTCGCAACTCAATCCATACAAATTGGGTGTCGAATTGTTTCGCGATATCGAAGATCGTTGGAATCGAGGCTGTTTCGGGCGCGAATACGAGGAATGCGACGACCTTGTGCAAAAACGAAAATGGAATACGGGAGCCGGATTAGGCCGCAAAAAGATCTTTGAAGTCCGTCGCATTCACAATGATTTGACTTTTGTTGACGAGTTTTTAACGCTCGATTTCTGCAAACGCCATAATCTGTTTTCTTTCGGCTACAACCCACATTCAGAAAACTACGAGATTGAAAGTCGGCAGTTCGACATGGTGAAGCAGCGACTACTGTTTGAACTGACCAATTTGGGACGGCCGATCATTCACGTTCGCGATGGCAACTACAGGAATCGTGGCGAGCTGTACTTGGACCACAAGTTCGCTGGCCCGGAACTCAAGATTACCTATGCTCGGGATACGCTCGAGAACGTCTACCGTCTCTGGGGACGCCCCGTACACATTGAAACCGTGCTTGATAATCACATATCCGTCCTGTCGTTTGACGGTACGGAGCACGAATTGGAAAAGACAAGCGAACTTTTCCTTCCAGAACCAGAAGAGGAAGATTCGGAAGAATAATTCATTGGCGGTACGGGCGTCTAACGGTTACCCAACGGTGTCTCGGGAGCTAAACATCATGAACAAAGAGCAGATCCAAGCGGAGCTTACAAAACAGCTTGCCGATGGCACGACAAACCCGTTTCAACAATCACTCACGCACGGGATTGGATGCTGTGAAATCGAAGCAGCGGATTCGCTCGCTTGCTCCCTACATTGGATTGACTACACATCGAGCGTTCTCTCGCAGCTCGCGGACCATGCCCTCAAAGATTTCTCCGATCAGTTGGCTAGTCGTTTGACTTATTTGTTGGAACCAATTTGCACGATCGAAGTCGATCCGGATGTCGTGCAATTACGTTCGCAGCCACCGAGTTGCAATACCGAGGACGGTAGTCGTAGTTATTTTGAGCTCTTGGCGCGACCCGGTCGGCTGCGCCTGGTACGTTACCAGAAGCAGGTGGGCGAACCGCGCCACGAAACGACTATACACTTTACGCACGAAGTCGTGGCACGACTGTTCTTGGATTTCGATCTGGCAACGGGCGAGGTGGCCGCGGCAGGCACGCCAACATCAACGGACGAATCGCTGTTTTAGAGCGCACGTTTTGTTCACATCTTGGTAACAGCGGCGTGAACAAAGGCGAACGGGGGCCGTTAGGCCCGCGGTTGAGCCGCGATTCAGTTATCATTCATCGAGTGATCGAGCGTGA
>CBDUAB010000452.1:0-4482 GCA_965365045.1 uncultured Planctomycetales bacterium | reverse complement strand
CGATTTAGAATACGGTGCGACAACGCGATCGGCATGGGCATCAGCTCTTCCGTATCACGGCAGGCATAACCGAACATTAGGCCCTGGTCACCCGCACCAACCTCCTTACCCTTGCCCGTGTCCTCATCGACGCCCATCGCGATGTCAGGACTCTGTTTATCAAGTGTGACAAGTACCGCACACGTATCGGCGGAGATGCCCATCTCGTCATCCGTGTAACCGGCGTCACGAATCGCATCGCGAACGACTTTCTGGAAGTCGACAATGGCCGTCGTCGTGATCTCACCGGCAATGATCGCCATACCGGTGGTCACCATGGTTTCACAGGCGACGCGAGCATTTGGATCCTGGTCATAAATGGCATCCAGTACGGCATCGGAGATCTGGTCAGCCAGCTTGTCCGGATGGCCCATACTGACGGATTCGCTCGTAAACAAGTATTTTCCTGAAGCCACGTTAAACTCCCATGTATTGTGATGAATGAGTTTTCTTGCGTGATCGTAATCGTACGATTATAGCCATCTCTGCCAAAGCCCAAAAGCCGATATCAGAAGGGCCCGAGCAACAGTCGAGCGAAAATCGCATCCACTTCTTCGATTTGATGCACGGCTGGATCTTGAATCATTGATTCCACAGCGCCACGGCGTTGCATGATTCGTTGCTTCGACCGCCTCGCTGGCGAAAACCGGCTACTACCCGGCGCTTCACGAACATTGAGTTCGGCCGTACCAGAAATCCGCGGCTCAGAGATGGTTGAAATCGAAGAATGAACATCTGTTTCGCGAGCAAACACCGCATCGACGATTGCCGTCGGTCGTCCGACCGCGGCCGCCAAAGGTGCGCGTGGAACTCGCAGTCTGTTTGAACCCTCGGCGGCCGCGGCTTCACCGCTTCGCCAGTTGATGCCAAGCAAGTTCAAGTCAGCAGCGTTGACCTGATCGTCGCCTGAAAAATCACCATTGTCCCAGCCGACGCCAGCGGCGGACTGCCAATTGATGCCGACTTGATTCAAATCCGTGGCGTTCACTTTGCCATCCAAATTGGCATCGCCCATGAATGTGCCCAAGATATTTTCGACAAGGAAAACCACATCGGCTGAGTCGACCATTCCACTACCGTCCAGATCAAACTCCGCGGCGTCGTTGCCGGCGTTGATTGCGGCGTACAGCGTGTCGATATCGGCCGCGTCGACCGTGCCGTCTCCCGTAAAATCGCCAGGTACCTGACTGAACTCGACGGTTCCTGGTGACGGTGTCGTCGCGTTCCAACTGCTGGCTGCATTGCCGTACAATGTCGCCCCGATGCGCTGTAGCGAATCTCCACCACCGCTTGCGGCAATTGCCCACGGCGCGAGATTGTCGTAGAGCACTTCGTCCTCGTTCAAACGAGGAATCAGCGTCGGATCTTCTGGTGGCGAAACGTCCGGACGCTGTAGCTGTACACGCTCGCCGTTGTCACTTAGCTGTCCACTGAATCCGCCCAGTAGCGTTACATTCTCAGTCAAGCCGTAATGCGCCCGCACCGCGCTTAGCCGACTTGCGTTCGACGAGTCATCCGGATTGAACGACAGGATGACTAACGTGCCACCCGCTTCGATCGTCGTGCCGTCGTCAAAGTTGAAATCAACGCCGCCACGAATACGCCAGTCGGTCAGGTCGACAACGGCGACCGTTGGATTGTGAATTTCGAGAAACTCCAGATCGTTTGCAGTGACGTTCGGATCCGCGGCCAGCGCCGCTGCCGAAGGATCACCCGGATTGTAATTCAATTCGCTAATCACCAACGGACCGACGCGTGGCTCGCTGTTTTCACTGCCCAGCGTCAATCGGATCATGGGTGCCATGCGACCTACGCCGTTGGGTGCTCGACCGAAGGCTTCACCGTTGGCCGACGGGCCAAAATGCACGTCATCAACAAAAGAAACAACTCCACCGGCACCGTCGGAAATAACCAAATACACTTCGTCTCCGCCGGCACCGCTCAGGGCAAAGTCGTTTGGATGCAGTTCGGGATCGATCCCCATTGAAGGGTTGAAGTCGTCTTCATCAAAGACAACATACTCGCCGGGACCAAGCACCGTCCCTGCGGGGATTTCGAATTTGAGCAAATTGCCCCCGGCGTCACTCAAATACCAGCCGCCGATGTCCACTGCGACGTCGGTGGTATTGAATAGCTCGATTGAATCGGATTGCGTTACCGGCGGATCGGTATGGGCGAGCACTTCGTTTATCACCACACCAATTGGCTCGGCAGCCGCGTTTCCCGGCGAACCGCCAAACTCAGTACTTGATCGCCAGCGGTAATACTTGCCGTACTCGGACGTGGGTGCGCCGTTTACGTCCACCAACTGCAGCGTCCCACCATCTCCATCCGCCAACTCGGGCCAGGGATCCGAATCACCATACTCGAATGATGCAATGCTCACATCCATCGCGTCGACGAGCGTAATCAACTCGCCACTGTTGCGGAGACTACCGCTGGCGAATTCTCCGACAACGTTTTCCGTCAAACCATATCGCAACTCGAAGGCATCGAAGTCCTTGACCACGACCCCGATCTCACCTGGCGCGAGCGACAAGGATGGAAAAGCGAATTCTATTCCCGCGCTGAAATTAACGTTCAGAAGATTGATCGCCGCGGCGCCAACGTTCTGCACTTCCAGGAACTCAAAATCATCGTTGTTTAATGTGGGATCAACCAGCAGCTCGCTCGCCGACGGCGCGGAAGGATTGTAATTGATTTCCGAAATTCGCAAGGACTCAACAACCGGATTGGCTGCCGTGGTCGTGACGTCCACCGAATCGGTACCAATCAAGTTCCCTTGGAAGTCGTAGGCTTCGATTGTGACTTGATTTACATCGCTGTCGACAGGTACTTCGACGGACCAACTTGATGACGTGACCCATGTTGTTGGCAGCGCCTGAGCCGTACCGGCCAACCGCAGTTCCCGCACGTTTACCCAACCGGTGCCGGCAATCGTGACCGACGTCGCATTTCCTGCGTCCACGGGACTTGGCGTGGAAATCCCATAGCCGACTTCAGCCACGCGGGAGTTGATCTGGTTGAGGACGTTACTGGCGCGCGAACCGATTGCCGACAACCACGAATCCCAACCCTGGGCCGGCAATAGTTCCTTGAACTGAGCCGCAAACGGCTCCATGTAGTCTGTGTTGTATGTCGTCGTGACGAAATCGTGCATGTAGCCGTAGTAAAAGTGCTGATTGGCTGGGCTGGCATTTACGACTTTCGAAATCTCGTTACTCGGCAGAATCGTGTTGCCGGCGTTGAAAAAAGCATCCAAATCGTGCGGGAAAAACAGCATCAAACCGTCGGTCGCACGCACATAAAACTGACCGTTATGTGTCGAGCCGGCACCGTACTGATCTCCAAATCCAGACGCGGCGGCAAAAGAAGCAGACCGCAGCCACTGATCGACGTCAATCACATCGCCAATTTGGTTGGCGAAGGTCGCGCCGCTGGTGCCCATGACCTGCGCCCATTCGATCAACTGGCTGAAATCGTCTTCGCGGCGGTTGTTCTTAATCAAGTAAGTCCAGCGATATCGCTCCTCATCTTCGCCTAGATTTCGGATCGATGTGCCTGATACGCTATCCGGTTGTGGCCGTTTAAAACCCTCAGCATTCGTTGTTGTTGGATAATAGACCAGCTCATATTCGTATAGCTTGCCATCGCCACCGTTTTCATATTGAGAATCGAGGAAGATATCGCTGTATCGCGCCAACTGCATTTCGGCGCCGCCGGTATGCTCCAAGCGAGGCGTCATAATATTGACCAAGTCGTTGTATTCGGCTGGCAGGCCGCCGGTGTGTCCCATCGCATGATGCAAAAGTATTTCACGCTGACCAAAACCGGTACTGTCCGAGCGATCAAGTGTGACGCCGGCGTGAACCCCTCGGAATAGCTGATCTGGATTGAATCGCAGCGAAAAACTCAAACGCGGCTGGAACGGACGCGCCCGCTCGCTTCCGCTCAGGCGTACACCGACGTCATAAAAGATCTCGCTCTCGTTGTAGATGACGGTCGCGCCAACGCGGTCATTGCTCATCAGATTGACATCGGTGTGCATCCAATCCGCGTCGTCGGGCGTGACGATGATCCGCAGGTTTTGAATGCCTGTGTCGGACGCCAAACCATCATTAACTTTCAATAGCGCCCTGGAATCAGCGCCATTGCCAGGAATAGTACTGGTAGCCGGATTGGTCGCATGACCATCGACTCCCTCGACGTAAAACTGCACGATCGAGGCGGCGGGCTGCCCCGGAATAATGCCGACATAATCTCCGCCGCCGGCCGCCGTCATCGGGACGCTTGACCAAGGACCTCCTTGCACCGAGTACCATGCGGTCATCGTAGAAACACTATCCGGATCGGCGGCCGTCACGGAAACGGTGATCGGCTGGTTCACCTCGGGCACGGCGGGACTGTGGATAAAGTCGGCGTAGGTAGGGCCTATGTTGGATT
>CBDUAB010000451.1:0-4483 GCA_965365045.1 uncultured Planctomycetales bacterium | reverse complement strand
CTCTTCCGATCTGTGGAGTGCTAACTCGTTCAAGTCACCGGCATTTACCACGCCGCTCGCGTTAAAGTCACCAGCCGACCAAAGTGCGATATCCTGACGCCAGCTAAGGGCCAGGTTGTTTAAGTCTCCCGAGTCTACCGAGCCGTTCAAGTTGGCATCACCAAGCAGGTATGGGGCGTTGAACCCGTTATTGGTCGCTGCGTCCTTGAGCCACTGACTTAAATCAGCATTATTTACAACGCCATCGGCTGAAAGGTCGAAAGTTGATTCATTGGTGCCCGCGACAATCTCACCAACAAGAGCATCCACATCGTCGGTGTCCATGTCACCGTCACCGTCGAAGTCCGCCGACGGCTCGGTCACATTAGTCGTGAATATCGTCGACATGCTGGTCACTTGCGTGCTATCAAAAGTAATCGTGTAGGTCGTCTTCAATTGTTGCGGTGGGTGGTCGTCTGCAAGCAAATTATGGACAAAGAGATTGATTTCCTCTTGATCCGTTGCGCCTGGCACATCGACCGGTTCGAATCCATCGCCGGCCCCGACGTAGTAAATGGCATCGACATCGGCATCGCCAGAGGTGTGGACCGTGTCATCGCCACCGCCAAGGGCTCCGTCGGCACCATAAACGACGCCAACCAACGCGTCGGTAAAGTTTCTGTCGCCAAACGAGCCCTGCGTGATCGGATCCACGATGATGCTACTGGTGTCCATATCCACATCATTGTTCATCCAGTGCTTCGTCCATTGGATATCCAAATCCGCAATGTTGATCTTCATCCTACCATTGGTCACAAGCGCGAAGCCAAAATGAACTCGATTACCGAATTCGGGGGCGAATGCTCCAGGTGCAATGCCCATCCACGAATCGAACGTCGTCACCATCATGCGGAACGGTTGAATCTCGTTTGTGGGTGCGGTCGGCGACGAGGGATCCACGAGTTCGTAGGCGGTCGGATCAATGCTTTGATCGCCCGAAATAGTGACAGGATTGTCCATCAGAGCGGCGATGGCGTTAGAAACCCAGGCATTCCAGCTGGGGCTGCTGCTTGTACCGTTCGGTGCGAAAGCAGGAACGACGTCAAAACGCACGATTGATGCGTCGGAAAAAGACGTGAATAAACAGCCTATTCCCAGGGTGATGGAAACGCTGACGAGCCTTTTCATTAGAGCCTCCCTAAGAAACCAAAATAATTCTGCATCCCCTGCGGCGGTTTGCGTGCGTGAAGAGCTGCCTACATCATAAGGCGCCGAAATGTCGTTGCAAGCGATTCAGGTGCCCGCAGCCCGAAAGCGACATGATATTGATGACGTCGTCGTCCTCAATGTCGCCGCGCCAGACAGAATCAGCTATCCAACCACGCCCAAGCCAAGCACCGCTCGAAGTCGCGGAGCGAATCGACATCGCTTTTGGTCAGTGACACGAGAACGATAGCAAGCCACGGGGTTGATCCTGGTTGTTTCGGTGCTTGCCAGCCAGCTGCACTGTGAGGAACTCGGTCGGTCAGGTCGAGGTAAAACGATTCAAGGACCGGCCACATTTCCGCCGCTGCCACTTCATTGCCGGCGACACAACACATGACCACGGGCTCGTCGTAGTGTTGGACGGTGAACAGCAAGCCGCCCGATTCACCTGGGGTGGTTTGCAGTTGCCAGCCGTCACCCATCGGCAAGTCATGGCAGCCAGGTTCACATAGCGGACGCATCCGGTCGATCACGTGTTCGGCGACTTCGGATCGTGGCGAGTGGCGACTGTGGCCAGTGTTGAGGGTTAGGTGATGCACGCTGCCACGATACCACGTTCGCGCGAAAAAAGTGCTGATTCGGGAATGCCGCCTGGTTTTTGGCCGGCCAGCTCGATGAAGATGACCGAGGTCTTAGAGTGGCCACGGACGTTGTATTGTAGAGCCGACTCATAAATCGTCCGACCCAGCCTTGGCATTTGAGCCGAACGCACTAGCGTCGGGTTTTTGCGTGCCGCGACGACCACTCGAACCCGCGGCTAGCGCCGTTGGCTCAATTCATGCGTCCGTTTTGTATGTTTTGGCGTTCTCGGGAAGCATACATTCATACATTTAGCTTGATTATAGTTCGCGCGAGGCCGTGCTTCGCCGAGCCACGACGACGTAAAGTGAAAAACTAGGTGCCGAGTGTCCGCCGATGAAAGCACGCCACACCGGCTAGGCGAACATGGCCAGAAATTCGGCGGAGGGTTCGGGAACGAAATGAATCTCGACCGGGTCATTGCCGTTGAAGCCAAAACTGGCACTGCCTGGTTCGCCAGAGTTGATGATTCCTGAGCCAAGAACACCGAGTGTCATCGTAAAGTGACTGTCAGCACCCGCTTGTCGGACCAAGTAAGCAACGGCGACTTCGTTTGATTCAAAATCAGGCACAAGAAAGAAAGCGTCCGTCGGCCTAAACATTGAAATAGGGCCGATGCCTGAAACAGATGGATTACGTACAACGCTGGGAAGCCCCCGAATCTCGCCGATCGATTCGTCATTGGTTTCGCTAATCCCGTTGAAAAAACCACTACCAATCATGGTCGGGGGAGGCATGCTTGAGATTAACAAGTGCGAGTCAAACGGAATCCACTCCTCCGGATACGTCGGACGCACAAAAACGTTCTTTGCCGTTGGCGTTCCGAATGGCCCCGACAGCCAGGTTTGGACTAAGTCACCGTCAAATCTCAGGTTTTCGAAAGTGTTTAGTTTCGCAACCGGATCAGTCCCTCAAAGCACGATTCTGGTCGCTTCGCAGCCGTCACCAGGAGCAGGTTACGGCTCGGACCAAACTTCGACGCCTCCTAGCATATCGAGAAGAAACGGTTCCTGCCTTTGCGCGACAGTTGTTCCGAGCAAGACCGTACCAACGATGTAGCTGAACGTAAGTAACAACGAAAGCACAACTCGCTTATCGATTTTCATGACTGGAACCCTTTGAGTAAGACAACCGTTCCATGTTACCGAACTGGTTTTAGATTCACTGGGGCCCCTGAGCGGTTGGCATAAAGAGATGCCCACATTGTACAGAGAACAGGAGCATCTGTCGCTTAAGTCGTTTTCCACGGAGTTCAGCAGGTTTTGTCGCCCTCTGACAATAGAATTGGCACTATCCGCCAGTTGGTGACGCGGATTCTTGGTAACCGCGGCATTCGCCGTTCGTGCAATCTTGTTCGACAAGGTTGCCGACGCCAACAGCAGCGTCAAAGATTGGCGCGCCTACGGCAGATACCGAGGGCAAGACCTCCGATCAAGAGGATCGTTAGCGAGCCTGGTTCTGGAACAATGTTCAACTCAATCCCATAAAGCGAACTGCGTGCCGTGATGAAAAGCGTCTTGCCATCTCCTCCGCCGAAAGTGACGTTTGTGGGGTTTTCAGGAACGCTGAGATCAAAGAGTCGCTGACCTGTGGGGTCCCACGCCCAAACGGCATTCTGCACCGCCGCGTAAACGTTGCCAGCAGGATCCACAGTCATTCCATCCGGACCGTTTGAGATGCCAGGGATTACATTTCCGTTGTCATCGACATTCGTCTTGGCGAATTCGCGTTCATTGCTGGGTAGTCCATCCGCACCAACATCGTAAGCCATAATGCGTGTTTCTGCCTCGACCGCCAGGTAAAGCGTCTGGCCGTCCGGTGACAAGATGATACCGTTGGGGCGGCGAAAGCCGCTGATGATTTGCGTGAGTTCACCGCTGGGATTCAGATAGTAGACCGCTTCTGGTTGCGATTGCCGGTTGGGATAATCCGGATCAGTAAAATAGATTCCGCCATCTTGGGCAACAACCAAATCGTTTGTACTGTTGAATCGGTTTCCATTCCACTCGGTGGCCAACACTTCTTCGACCATACTTATGTCATCGGCCGCCCGGCGCGACACCTGCCGCCGATTGCCGTCCATGGATACGATCTGCCCGTTGTGATCAATGAACAGACCATTTGCTCCACCGGAACTGCCGTCAACCAATTCAGTGGTGCCGGTTGCATCATCGTAGCGGATGATCTGACTGCGCTGGACGTCCGTGAAAAACAGATTCCCGTTTCCATCGTAGACGGGACCTTCCGTGAAACTGTATCCCGTGGCGAGTCGCTCAACCGAGGCGCCGGGTGGTAGGATTTGGCCAGCGGCGAGCAACGGTGTCAATGTGGTAGCAGCACACGCGAGCAAAGAATACAGCTTTAACGTTCTCATTTCCCTATTCCCCGGCGCAATAAAAAAGTGCTAAGTTCCCTGCCGCGGCACGGGACATTAGCACCTTTGTATGACGCTCGAATTGGCTTTCTCGCAAACCCAATTGCCGATAAGACTTCAACACCCACAGTTTAGCGAGTCTCAATAGTCTGGCAAGTACTTTTTTGCATGTTTGGTGACAAAGTGATCGAGCCATCTTGTCTCCGAGGCTGTGAAAAAATCGTCCAAAGTAGTCTTCACGCTCCCGCGTGACGAGACACGCGAGCGACTGGCCCATCATCAGTT
>CBDUAB010000450.1:0-4483 GCA_965365045.1 uncultured Planctomycetales bacterium | reverse complement strand
CCGAACTGCGCCCGATCGTTCTGGCACATACAGGCTTGAGCGGCACGCCCGGAATAAGCGATATTATTAGAGAGTCTTGATCGTCCACTCGCTCAGAGGATATTGCGATGCAGCTTCACGACAAAGAAACAAATCTGGCCGATGACATAGCGACGACGACTGGCGAAAAGGAAACCTCGTTTGCTGAAACAGCTCTCAAATTGGGTGGAAAGAGCGACGACGAAGCAAAACGAACGGGCGCCATCGACACGGCCGACGATCAAGTCGAACAGCTCTTCAAGCCGCAGTACCAGACCGTCAACAGTCCAGTGCATCGGGCAATCTGGGACAAAGGAGTGCCGATCGACCTGTTCACCGCCAAAGATGTACAAACCCCCAGCGACGTGGCAGCCGTAATGGACGGCTCGATCGAGGTCGTTCGCAAGCATCGCCGTGGCGGTACCATACTGGATAACGACGGCAAGGTCTCCAACGAAGTTCTTGAGGAGCTGGCCGGCGCCGGTTATTGGGGCTTGCTCGTCGATAAAGAATACGGCGGTACGGGCGCGCCTTTTAAAAGTTTCGCTTCATTCATTACGCGGATGGCGATGGAGGATCCTACTATCGCCGGACTGGCATCCGTTCACGGCTGTATCGGAGCGGTCGATCCCGTCCGCACGTTTGGCAACGCGGACCAAAAGAAGCGTTTCCTGCCTGGACTTGCCAGCGGTGAAAAGCTCTCTGCTTTCGCGCTGACCGAACCATGTGCGGGCTCCGACCTCACGGCGTTGCGGACGCGTGCCGAGCTACAGGGCGACCATTATGTGATCAACGGCGAAAAACTGTTCATTACGAACGTCGTTCCGGGACGCACGATTGGTTTGGTGTGCCTGATCGACGATGCGCCGGCTGTGCTGGTGTGTGACTTGCCGCCGGAAGAAAACGAGCACTTCCAGCTACGCAAGTACGGACTGTGGGCGCTAAAGCATACCCACAACCTCGGTATCATTTTTCGTGACTTTCGCGTCCCGGCCGAAAATTTACTCCAACCAACCCGCGGCAATGGACTCACGATTGCTTATCACGGCCTCAATTTGGGCCGGATATCGCTGTGTGCCAACGCGGCCGGCACAATGCGCGTGATGATGGCCAGCATGATTCCGTGGGCCAAGTTCCGCGTGACCTACGGCGAGAATATCGCGAAGCGAGAGCTTGTGCGACGGCGTATAGGTCGCTTGGCCGGCTTGATCGTTGCCTGTGACGCGCTGGTCGATTGGTGTTCCACGCTAATCGACGACGGCTACCGCGGCGAAATGGAGTGCATCATCGCCAAAATCTTCGGTAGTGAAGCCCAAAAAGAGGCGGCCATCGAGTTGTGTATGAAGACTCATGGCGGGCGATCGTTCCTGCACGGGCATCTGCTCGGTGACAACGTGCACGAGTTTCTGGCGCCGTGCATCTACGAGGGCGAAGGTGAAATGCTGGGGATGGCGTTCTTCAAATCGCTCGTCAAACACCACGGCGTCAAGTTCTTTGAGCCGGTCGGCAAGGCGCTCCAGGCAGCCGGCATACGAACCATGAATCCACTAAATCCCGGGCATCTCTGGGCACTACGCAAGGCGATGCCTCCGTACGCGAGCTGGTTGATTCGCCAATGGTTGACGTTTGGCGGCAAGCCTTCGTTGCCTCCCATGCCTGGCAATCTGCGCCAGCATGCCGAATGGGCCTGCCAACAACTCGACAAGGCTCCGCTGGAGGTCAGTGGAATCATGCGCAAACATCAGCTCCGCTTGGCCGACCGACAATGCCGAATGGCGGAGCTCTCCGGACGAATGCAGTTGCTCGTCGTTATGTTGGCAACCAGCCTCCACGGATCACGTAGCAAAGATGAAGTCGTACAAGCGGCAGCCGACATCATGTGCCAGGATATTACACGGCAGCTCACAGGCAAGAGACCCACCGATCAATATTTCCGCAGCGTGACGAAATTGGGTGAATCCATCGTTGACGGCGGTTTCAAGTCGATCAGTGGGGTCGACGAAATAGAGATTCTAATGCGGTACGATAACGAGTAGTTTCCGCGTTGACCCAACCCGCTCCCAGAATTGTCATTCTCACGGCCGGCGCGGGCGGTATGTACTGTGGCAGTTGCCTTAGTGATAACACGCTCGCCACCGCCCTGACCCAATCGGGTATCGATGTCCAACTGATTCCGACTTACACGCCGATACGAACCGATGAACCGAACGTCAGCTCGGACCACGTACTGCTTGGTGGAATTAACGTTTACCTCCAACAAAAGATTCCCTTTCTCCGCTACACGCCGGCGTTTTTCGATCGCGTTTTTGACAATCCGCGACTGCTGGCATGGGCTGCCGACCGCGGCGTAAAAACGACGGCTGCCAAGCTGGGCCCGCTGACCGTTTCCATGCTGCGCGGGGATCGAGGAAATCAGCGCAAGGAAATTCGAAAACTCTGCGCCTGGCTGAAGCATATTCGACCGTCGCTAGTCAATCTAAGTAACATTTTGATCGGTGGCTGCGTCTCCCGCATTAAACAAGAACTGCGTGTACCAATCTTAGTAACGCTGCAGGGTGACGATGTTTTTTTGAACGATCTGCCGCCCAAATTCCGCAATCAATCGCTAGCGGAAATCCGGCGTATCGCCAAGGACGTCGATGGCTTTATCACGCACAGTGAGTACTATGCCGACCACATGTCTGACTTACTGGAAATTGATCGCTCGCGATTGCACGTCGTGCCGTTGGGCGTAAACCTAGCGAGTCTGACAACGGCTGAGTCTCACAATGAAGCGAGAACACGAACTGTCGGCTACCTGGCACGACTAGCGCCGGAAAAGGGCCTACACCAACTGTGCGATGCGTTCGTCCAATTGCGCCAACTGCCAGAAACATCGGACGTACAATTGCGGATCGCCGGATGGCAAGGTCCACAACATCAAGATTACGTAGATCAATGTTTCCACGCGTTAAACACAGCAGGACTCCAGGACGCCTATAAGTATGAAGGCGAAGTCGATCGCGATGGCAAGCGCAGCTTCCTACAACACATCGATGTCTTGTCGGTCCCAAGTCCATATCAAGAGCCCAAAGGTATCTACGCACTCGAAGCGATGGCCTGTGGCGTGCCTGTCGTGCAACCCGCACATGGCGCGTTTCCCGAGCTGATCGAGCGAACCCAAGGGGGCCGGTTGTTTATGCCAGGTGATACGGACGATTTGGTACGCGTACTGCGCGAAGTGCTGACCGACGCGACGCTGCGTGCATCTCTCGGAAAGGCCGGTCAACAGCAGGTTCATGAGCGACACTCAGCCATTGCCATGGCCCGTGCCGTCACGCACGTCATGCGACAATTCGTCCCGGAAATCCCAATTACGTAGCGACATTTCTCACGTAGGCCGGAACGAGCGGCGCATCTGTCGCAATGTTGGTGGTCGCACTCCACGCCGCGCTGTTCCGGCATGAATCGCGAGATCGGTTTCTGTTGGCGATTCTTTAGGATCGGTGCATCAATAGGTGTCGTAGGACAGGTTTTCAACCTGTCCAGACAGGATAGAATCCTGTCTTACTTGTGAGCAGAAATGCCGACTCGCGGAGCGAGTCGGCCACACAACTGACAAACTACTTGGGCGCAATCGTGCAAACAATGCGTCGACCGTGTTGCTGTGGCGGCGTTTCCAGCTTGCCATACTCCAAGAGTTCTTCGATCATATTTTCAATGACGCGACGTCCCTCGGCGACGTGGGCAATCTCGCGACCACGAAACACGACCGAGATTTGCACTCGGTCTTTATGACCGAGAAACTGGCGTGCTTGCTTGATCTTGAAATCGATGTCGTGCTTACCCGTCTTGGGCCGCAGCCGGATTTCCTTGGTCTTGGTGTGGTGAGAATGGCCTTTGGATTGCTTTTTGTTTTGCTCGTATTTGAATTTGCCGAAGTCCATGATGCGGCAAACGGGCGGCTTCTCCAGAGGTGCCACCTCGACCAAATCAAGCCCGTCTTCGCGAGCAATACCCAACGCTTCTTCGGTTGGAATTACGCCTAATTGTTCGCCTTCCGAGTTGATGACTCTCACTGGAGTGACACGGATTTTATCGTTGATCCTCGTGTGGGTGCGGTCGATTTTAAACCCCTTTCAGTTCAGCCAAAATGAAACTACCGTCGCAACGTCCGCCGCGGCCACCCGCGGCTCTTAGACACCCAAGTTAAAACCGCGGTGCTCTACCACAAATAGGAATAACTCGGACGAATTAGTTGAAAGTATCAGATTCGCAAGCCGCCGAGTCAACCTGTTGTGCCAATGTCGACCCGGAAATCCGCTTAAATCGGCCGATTCAAGTGATTAAATCGCGGGTTGGTTGAGAATCCAATTTCACTACACGCGTCCCGAAATCGTGATCAGTCGGTCATCTAGCCCGCATTTCTCACAGAAGGCCGGAACGAGGTCGCAAAGCCTTGCCGGAACAGCGCAAACGCAGTTTT
>CBDUAB010000449.1:0-4486 GCA_965365045.1 uncultured Planctomycetales bacterium | reverse complement strand
AAACGCTTTCACGAACTTTGGTTGCGTTCAGCCGCGGAGCAAGATCTGGAGCTGGTCATTTTGGCGGCGGTTTTTCTCGGTAAATCGAGACTAATCGACAACGTAGTCGTCAGCCTTAACTAAAACTTCCCACTGGTTGTAAATCCCTGGTTTCACGGTAAAATTTAGTCTCTTTATAGTCACTCTCGAAATTATCGAGAAATAGGAATCCCACAATGTCTGAACGCAAAGTCTATCCTGTTAGTGATGCGGCCGCCTCACGCAGCCTGCGGCAGTCCACGGCGCGACGGACGGCTGGTCCGATGCCCGCTGGACCAACCCGGCAGCAGGGACAGTTCCTTGCCTACATCCGTGGCTACATGCTACTCAGCCGCAGCTGACGGATTCTGACACTTCTTTGGTAGTCACGCCATTTCCCGTGCCGATTGGGTCAACATGTCCAGAGTTGGGTTTACTCGGCAGGCAAGTTGCCGCGACTCCTTCAACGCGTATCGCGGATTCCGGCCCGTCGGGGTGGTTGGTTTCGTAAAAGGTCGGTGGCTCGTAAGTCCACCCTTGAGCCAACTGTTTTTGTTCGCGCCGTAGCATATGAAAGAGATAGCGCCCGGCGATTGGTGCCGCGAGCCGCGATTTCCAGCCGAATTGATCAAAAAGCTCCGCGAGAAGTTTGGAAACCTCGCCGGCCAAGCGAGTGTTGTGCCGATAAGCGCGGCGCGTAGCCCAGAGGACGCCCGCATATTTGACCGGTAGGTTACTGGCCTCGTGCGCAAATCGCGCCCGAATGCGCGGATCAGGATGGTGCTGATATCGTTTCCATGCGCGGAGGTTCGTACGCACAATCCGAATCACACTGGGCCCATTGACTTCGAAATCTCGGTGAAACGCGCGGAGGAGAAAGTCCGTTTCCTGCCCCTGCTTGATGTGGGGATGATGGAAGTTAAATTTCAACTGCCCGTGAATGTCGGCGATGGAAATCTCACCCATATTGAGAAGCGTCCCGTTTGCCTCGTGCTCGGCAAAGAGGGGCGTTCCTGGGATTGGCGTGTAGAGCATGAACTGGTGAAACTCGCTGTTGTGGTTGACCGCGTGCTCGATCGCCGCGTCGATGTTTTCGGGCGTATGCTCCTCAAGTCCAATGATGCTCGAACCCAGCACCCGGATCCCATGCGATTGCAATTCGTGAACCAGCGAGAGAGTATCCGTGCCGGCGAGCTTTTTGTACTGCGAGTCTTTTCCCTCCAGGCCCATCCACACCCAACACACGCCCAGCGCGACCAGTTGTTCCATCGTATATCGCTGCAGCACATTCGTGGAACTGAACAGGTAGAGTGACCACGGCTTGCCGTGCTGCTGCATCAGTTCCAATAGATCGAGGGCACGCTTTTTGTCCACCAGAAAGTTCTCGTCCATTACAAAAAACGCTTTGACGCCGAGATTGGCTTCTAACTGGCACATGATGTCGAAAAGCTCTCTACCTGTCTCGTAGAATTCTATGAACTTGCCTTTGCCTCCGAACATGGCTGACGTCGAACAGAAATTGCATCCCATTGGGCATCCCGCCGATGGAATCAGTGTTGCCGCCACGTCACCGGGATGGTCGCGCAATGTGACTCCCATGATGCGCGTGCCGATATTGGCAAGGACTTGAGGATGCCTCAGCGATTGAGTCGCATCCTCGTCCAGAAACCGACGCATCCAACGCACACCGTCTCCACGAACGATGTGGTCCAGGTCGCACCATTTTTTCAGCCAAGGTAGATTCGCGATGTGCCCGCCAACCACGATCGTCGCGTTGGGCAAGTGCTTGCGGACCAGCCGACACATTCTACGAACCTTGAGCAGGTTCGTCTGAATCGAGCTGATTCCCACCACGTCATATTGATTGCGCGTGATTTCTTCGATAAACCGTGCCTCGGTTGGAAAGTCCAACAGTGTGCACGGGGCTTGCAAGTTGACCTGGATCAACATCATTCCCCAGGAACGCTGAAACGTGCGCAGAGAATAGGCCTGCTGCACCCGCGTGACCTGATTATGGTACAACTCCATGGGGTTGATCAGGCGGCTTCCCGAGGCATCATCCAACGCATACGGTCCAAAGACGCTGGTTAGCAACACGCGCGCCTGGGAACCCAATGGATGCTGAGGATGGCTTTTGGCGGATTCTGTCATGTCGGCGCAATTTGCGATGGCCACGCTTGATCGATGCTTTGACGCATTGTCCGCGGCTACATTGAAGATGTCAAGGTCCGAATATCAATAATAGAATCGGCGACTCGCTCCTTTCCCCTTACACAATTCTGATCAACCCAAACGAAAAGAGAGAATTCGACCGCAATCTGTATACCGACCACAAAAACCACGACAACATACAAGAAAAACAAACGACTGTTGTCTGTGCAGCAATTTGTTCATTTTTTGCGACTTTTCGTGCTTTTTGTGGCTATTCCTGAAAGTATGTTTTCAGTTTCTCTGAATACTGATTAGTCCCGCGCTTACGCGTGCGAGAAATTGGTTTTCTCGTGAGTGGTGATGGCAGCGGTTGGACCGGCTACCAGCCGACGGGATCCGTGGGGCCGACCAACCCCAGGCAATGCTCGCTGTTCTACACGGCCTCCATCTCAGCGGTCGACTCACCGCGTCGCCCCGCTCGTTCATGCTTGAGAAATTCCACGAACGAACGTTCATGCGCCACAAGGTGCCTGAGCAAGGACAGGTTCGCGGCGGAATATTGCGGTGTGATCTCGTTACCGTTGTCGTCCTCGAGGTAGCGAGTGAAAGAACTGGGATCCACGGTGGCCTCGAAGCGATCCAGAAACGCGTCCCAATCGCCTTCGCCGAAACGCATGCCGAGCTTGAAACCCGTACGATAAAGAGACGCTTCGATCGGTGGCTGGCCGACGCCTTCGCGATCGAGGGCCCGGACGCAGAGGATTCGGTTGCTGGCTTCGATCCTACGGATGATGTCCAACTTGCGTTTCTCTTGCGGATCTTCGCGTAACAGCATTCCCACTTCGGCGGCAATCGCTCCGGCCGCTTCAACCTTGCGGCAGAAAGTCAACGCGTCGATGTATTGCTGGCGGTTCATGACAGCAACGGTTACGGCTTTCGTGCGAGAATGCTCGCATACGCTTTGCTTGATCCGTCGTCGACCGCTTGGTAGCGAATAATCACGAAGTCCTTGAATACGGTTAACAACTCGTCGTTCTTGAGGAGATATTCTTTGGGAAAGTCCGGTTTGTAACGGGCGTGATTTTCATTGTAGGTTTCAACCACGACCATACCGCCACGTTTGAGCGCTTTCTTGATCCGCGGGAACAGGTCACGTTGTAAGTAATAAGACACGATGATGACATCGTATTCATTGGTCGCCAAACGTGCGTTCTCGAGATCGACAACTTGGGTTTCGATCGTCGTACCGAGCTCGCGGGCGAGTTCCTGTGCTTTTCGGAGGCCTGTGTCGGAGATGTCAATCCCCAGCACGTGATACCCAAGTGTCGCCAAATAAACGCCGTTGCGTCCCTCTCCCATCGCGATGTCGAGGGCCTTTCCTGGGGGCAAGAGATCGACGTGTTGGCGCAGAAAGGCAATCGGTGCCTTGCCGAGGATGTACTCTGCTGGGGCATATTTCCGATTCCACCGTTCGCGATCTTTTTCATCTGCATTTGTCATTGGCGCCCAAGTTATCATGAAAAACACGCACATGATCGAGAAATGCGTCTTGGCAACGGCTCTAGCCATGAATCACACGACATCCAACGAATTCATCGTTCGAGTGCGTCGTCCAAAGTAGTCATCACGCTCCTTGACCGGCAAGGCTTCCGAATTAGTACTTAAGCCGTTAACCTATAGAAAAGTCCAAACAACGGAAACCACGGGGGAGGTAACGAGTGGCACTATTTGGTCGCAAAAAGCGTTTGGTAGATTATGCAAGCTGCGCTGGGTGAGCGGGCAAGTTGCCCGTGGACGGGATCGCGCAGGTCGTGCGCGGATTGCCAGAGTTTAATGATCCCAATCTGATTATCGGTCTGCAGGGATCAAGCGATGCCGGCGTATATCGGTTGAGCGACGATGTGCTGATCGTGCAGTCGTTGGATTTTTTTCCACCGCTGGTCGACGATCCATATATTTATGGGCAGATCGCCGCAACTAACTCGTTGAGCGACATCTACGCGATGGGCGGCCAGCCCAGAACCGCATTGAATATCGTGGGCTTTCCCGATGACCAATTGGAACTCGAGATACTCACCACAATCCTAAAAGGCGGCGCTGAGCAAATTCGGGCTGCCGGCGCGGTGCTTCTCGGCGGCCACACGGTTCGCGACACAGAGATTAAATACGGTCTTTCGGTTACGGGAACCGTGCAGCAAGATGGGTTGATCACCAACCGTGCCGCCCAACCGGGCGATGCACTTGTGCTGACGAAGGCGATCGGGACAGGTTATGTGACGACGGCGTATAAGGCGGGTAAGTGTCCCGACGCAACGTT
>CBDUAB010000448.1:0-4489 GCA_965365045.1 uncultured Planctomycetales bacterium | reverse complement strand
GAGGTCGCGGATGGGTCCAGCCGTTTTATTCCAACATGGACCGATTTGTAGGTATCACAGGTGACGAGGTTGTCGACGCGCGGTGTGCTCGTGCCAGGTGCTCGTCGTGTAGTTTCACGCTTAGGACCATTGCCGTCGCTCTCGGTCAGGTCATCTTGCGATAACTTTCGTTGCCACGGTGGCGGGTTATCGACACCAACAGCCATGGCCCTTCCGCCACAACGGGGACAACGTTTCAATTGAATACATGTGTACCATTTTGCCGTGCAGTGTTCGCAGCATTGATACCACATTGCTCGTGCCTCCGCTTCATGTCGCCTCAGCGCTCGCTGATTCGCCTGTAGAGTCGGCAGATTCCCTGGTCGCTATCTGGCCATCACCTTCTTCATTTCTATAACTATCACCAGACGGGACTGCCGGTTGGAGCACTGTTTGAGGCGACTTTCCCTGTCTTTTGCCATGCGTTCTGCTAGGGGAGAATCGATACTTCAGAGTCACTGCCTGGAATGGACTTGATGTTGCAGCGCCATCAAGAACAAAAAGGTTGATTAACGTTAGATGTTGTGGCAAGCTGATCGTATGATGTCAGAAAAACCAACCAAGACGCTTTCGAATTCCAGCAGGCGCCGAGTGCCCTTGCTGGTGCGTTTGTTCTATCCGCCGAAAGACATGGCGGACTTTGCCAAGAAATGCATTTTGTTCGTAATCTATTTCTGGCCAACGCTCCTCTACTTTTATTGGTATTGAGATCGAAAGCTTCCGCGGTGCCAAAAAAAGGGGTGAATCCATTCACCCCAAAACCAAGTTAGTAAAACCACAACTCCGCGATCTACAACCCCAAAAACACCACTACAACGCACAAGTAAGCCGCGCCAAACAAGAGCCGACTTCGAAAAGGCGGCAGTGCAAATCGTTCGACTAGCGCGGGAACACTTTGTTCCTTTTGCCACTCTTCAATGCCCGTCGCAATCAGCTCGAGGCATCCAACAATAAGAAACTGCCCAACGGCGTGGGTTATTTCGGGTGACATTTCCATGGTATTATACTCCATTATAGTTAGTAAACAACTTTGGTCATGACAACTCGTTAGCAGTTTTCGCTAGCGGCCATCATGAATCAAATTGCCTAACAACTTCCTTGTCAGTCGCGGAGAAAAATACCTGGCGAGAGCCAAGCAAAATGCTTGATTCTCACTCAGGTTTGTCGGCTAGTCCGACTCCGGCGAGAGGAACACGCTTGTTCTAGACCGTTGACCCGACGTATCGGTCGTGATCCAGAACGAAGGCACATTGACAAACGCCCAACGAGACACAATGCTACCGCCGTTCTCCAGCGATTGATCGTTACTCTCGTAATCGACGTCGGCGATTGGCCCCCAATAGCCGCATTCATGCAAGTCGATCGCGAACCACAAGCAGTGGCGAGGAACAAGTTTCCATACCTCTTCGGTAAACTCGATGTTACCAAGTTGAAGTACGGGGCCTACTTCGGTCAGTACCAAGTAAGCCTGTAAATCTCGTTCCTCCAATTGTCCAACGCGATGCGACAACTCACGTGCCGGATTTGCCGACTTTGTTCTATCCATAAACCCTCCTTTGTTCGGGTCTTTTGTTAACAAACACCTCGCGTCGACATCATTGCCGACAACGTGGTACGGTGGCCGCCATTTTTGTGTCCGAGCGGCCAGCGGACAACCTAACGATCCGTCAGGGATGTTTAGTCGCGACTGTTCTGTACGTTGATCAATTCCTTGACCATGCGCAACGTGGCGACAATCAACATCAAGATGACTACCGGCGCGTCCGCATCACGAAAGCTATGCGACGTTTCCCATTTGCCATCCTTTTCGTAACGCTTCTCGATTTTCCAGTTGAACCACGTCGACCGAGGGTCGTTCTCGGTTTGGTTCTTCCAGATGGCAAGTCGCGTTTTTCCCAATCGGATTTGTTGAGGTTTTGCTTTTTCCATAAGCCCTCCTTTCTTTTCTTTCTTGTTTTGGGTTTTCATTAAGTGGGCCTCACGGCCCACACACATTGGTTGTCCGTCATTTACGGCCCCCAGACGAACGTGGGGATTGAGACGCCACCTTGCTGGGCTTTGTCTCGCGAGTGCCGTGGTTTGTCGATCGCTTGGAATTGCGCCTCGCTTCGGCAAACTTGCGATACTTGGTCGCGGCATTGATAGCCTTGGCCAGAGTCCGTAAGTCTTGTTCACCAAAGTCCGAAACGAGTCCTCTCTGAGCTGAATCTTTGCGATAAAACTCAAAGCGGTACTGCACCGGACCACGAAAGCGGTCTCGCAGGACATGTACGCCGATCACCACACCGTCGATGTTGAACCAACGATCTGGTTGTGCGTACTGAGTTGCCTTGCGAAGCTCTGCTTCGTGACGTTGCTTTTTGCGCACGGCCTTTTGCCATTTGCGCCGGGATTTCCAAGCATTTTTGCGCCTTTCGCGCATGATCGCTCGAAACATAGCCGATACCTCTCGGCTATTCGGACGAGCAGAGGCTCCCCGGAGCTTGCTCGACCTACGATTGGTAAATACCCGTGATTTTTCCGTGCTCTTCGGGCAAGAGCGGAGCTAAAACCCTCTCTGGGGAATGTGTTGTCCTCTCACTATGCGTGGCGGAGCCAAGAAGTGAAGTAGTTCTGGAAGTACGAAACAGTGGACCGCGACGCCTTCGTGAACAGGCCGCTCAGTGAACAGCTGACTGAGTCGACGCGCCTTGTGCGTTGTGGCGGTGACGACCGTCACCTCGAAGTACCCGTCCGCGATCAGCCGGCAGAAACCGGGTTGGTTGTGATGACGAGCGATGTCGCGGTCGACGTACGACGCGATCCGGTCCCAACGGCCGCGCCCTCCTTTATCAATGCGCAGGTATCCTAAGCGTTCACCGGCTAAGTAATATCGTTGCAGACGCGCCGGATCGGTCGATCGATTCAACGAACCGACAAGATCGGGAAAATACTCGCGCAGATCACCGGTGGTGAGTTTCGCTCGTCCGGCGCCAGCTCCAAAGCAGAACCCAAGCATCGCATATGCGCCGAGTTTTTCCTCCTCTGACAGGGGCCGCCGCCCAGCCCTATCGGTTCCGACGTCGTCATCACTCGACATACGTTCGGTGAGACAATAATATCTTTGCTTACCAAAGAGCGGCAGAAGGTCCAGATACCCATGCACCTTCTGTAAAGTCCGAAGGCACTCTTTGACGTCGCGCCTACTGACACCGGTGTGCTTTCGCTGGACGGCCGCCCAACAGAAGCGGGTCAATCCCAACCGGTACCGCCGAATATGTTCCAGCAGGTCGCAATCCACATCGCTTAATCGGCTCGTCATCACTACCAGACCTCCAGTTCCAAGCGGCGCTCGCTGGCGTACGTCACCAGGCTTTCCACCTGACGGGCGTTGTAACTTCCTCCGGACTCGACGATTCGATACGGGCTTTCATCCCGAAACAGAAACGCATCAGGGTCTTTGATGCGAAACCCAGCCTTGGGCAAAACGTGTTCGCCCACCCACTCACGGGCCAGTTTTGGAGCCGCATTCAGATACCGAACAAAGACTTCTCCCAAAAGCGCATCATGATTCCGATGTCCTAAATCGGGCAGCCTGCTGGCCGTGCTGCCAAACAGATTACACGCCCTGCGGCTCGCCACCAGAACGACGGTCGGTACAGTGGGTCGGCTCCAACGCTCTCTCAGACGTCGGGTCATTTGTTCGTATGCCAAGCCCGATGCCTGTTTAGCCCGCGCAGCCAGCTGAACGACTGGCCACTTGGGTGCAAGCGGCGGATGCAGGTTCACTAGATACCGATCGACAAGACCACCGTCGATGAGCCTGGCAATTGCCGCGTGAAACCTGGAGTTTCCCGCCACTTGGGCGACCCATATGGCTCGGGCATCGCTCTCCCTGAGCATCGCGACCTTGCAGGTCAACGTCTCGACGAGTAACCGCTCATAACGGCTCCACTGCCGGGGATTCATCGCTATCGTTCCTTTCGTTCTCGGAGCGATCCATGTCTCGTGGCTGCTCCCCTACGCGGTAGCGACACGACGCGGTACGATTGACTCGCTAAGTTCGAATGTACATTGGAATTCGACATCGTTAAAAGCACATGAAGGGCAGTCCGCGACGTGTCATTTCGTTAATAAACGCCGCCACGCGGCTGGGTTTGTATTTCCCCACGAATTCGACCACGAGCAAGGTTGCGCCGGTGCGAGGATCGCGTAACTGTGCGTCTTCGATTTTGTCGCCGCTTTCGCGCTCATGACGAAACGCGTCTTCACCTATCCAGCAGCGCCAGGTCAGCCGAGGCCAGCGCCGCAAGAAATACAAAAACACCTCACTCAATCCCAAATCGTGTGACTGCTGGTAACGGTTCAGTGGCGCCCTCCCATCTAATCCGTAGTGACACAGCGTCCTTTTTGTTGCCGAAATCGCCGGTACTTTTTGAAGCGAGCAATCGGCAAACCGGCGGGTGGCCGC
>CBDUAB010000447.1:0-4489 GCA_965365045.1 uncultured Planctomycetales bacterium | reverse complement strand
AGCACGGCGAGATCGCGCCACCTTATTTTCCGCCTAGATCAGGAGTTCTGAGCCTATTTACTTCTTTTTCAATGCCATTAAGTACTCAACAACGTCTACCAACTGTTGAGTCGTCATTTTCTGTGCCAAATCGCTAGGCATGAGTGAGATCTGCTGTTTGATCAGTTCGTCGATCTCATCGCGGTCGATCGTGCGCTCGATCGCTTCGGCGGTCTTGATCGTGACGGAGTCGTCGGTTTGGCTGACGAGGACGCCAGAGAAATCACGGCCATCGTCCATGAGAACATTGTACGTTTCGAAGTTAAAGCTGATAGCAGCACTCGGATCCAGAATCGCAACGTACATCGCTTCGGGTGCGAGTTTGCTGCCGATTTCACTCAAGTCCGGGCCGACTTGTTTGCCTTCGTCGCGAACTCGGTGACATTTGATACAATCGCCTTCTTTGCGAAATACTCCCGCTCCTTGCACGGCGTCTCCCGTCATCTTCGCCAATTCGGACAGAGGCGGCAGCGGTTCTCGGCTGGCCGTTTTCGGTAGTGACAGATGCTCCGCCGACTCCATGCGGATCTTTGCTGATTTGGATGACAACAGGACGTTTGCCAGGGCAACATGCAAGTCCTCGCTGAACCGGCCGTCTCGCAAAAACGCCAGTAAACGCTGCTGCCCGTTTTCAAAGCGTCCGGCAGCCGCAATCCCAGCTCGCCGCAGCGCTGGACTGGTTTTTGGATCGACTGCATGGTGAAGCGCCGTGTCGATGATCTTGGGGTTGTCGGTGCGACCAAGCGCCGCCAGCAATGCGGCCGCATCGACGTTACTGTCGTCGCGGAGAACTTCTGTGATTCTTTCAAGCTGGTCCAACTTCAATAGCAGCCGAGCCGCTTCGACTCCTCGTGTTGTGTCGCCTTGTTTGGTGGCACTGGCCATCAACTCGCTAGCGAATTCCTTGAGCTCGAACTTTTCGATCAACGTCAGAAAGTCTTCACTCTCCGGCTCGCGTCGCAACTGCCGTAGCAACGCTGCTTTTGCCCGAGGTAGTGCCGCCAAATCGACATTCTCAAGCCGCAACAGCGCTTGCACGACCACACGGTCTTTGGCTGCCTGGTCGTCAGCATTTGTGTCGGCCGCCGTCGGTGAACAGAACCACAGGTAAAGACAGCAAACCGATATCGACGTGCGTAGATGCATTAGGAACCTCGATCGGCGACACGTTAGGCTTGGTCGCAAAACTCGTGTTTTACCGTGATCACACGAGCCCGACGCGCGAGCAAAACGTTTTGGGGTCGGTGAAACCGTAAAGTCTCAAGGTGAACGCCGTCTCGCGCAAATACCGTTTGGTGCTGGTACGCCATCAGGCACGTTAGAATCTTTCTTCAATCAGTAATTGATGGTTGCGTCGCATCGTCCAGGCGATTCCCGAGAAAGAAGCGGCCAGCGCTAGCAGCACTCCGCCCGTACCGGCCAAACCCCAAAAACCAGGGTGTAAATTCTCCGCCATCCACCAGCCCGTACCCAAAAAGACACCGCCCAATGGTCCCAAAATCCAAGCCGTAATGATGGCAGGGCCGCCAGGAATTGGGTCGGCGGTGAACATTAATAGTTGGCGGCGCTGTTGTTGATATTCGCTCTCGGTCAAAACGCCCTGTTCGCAAAGGTTTTCGAGTTCGATCAATGTCTCGCGGAGCCGCTCTGTCTTTTCCGGATTGAACGGATAGCGACACGAGGAACAGTTGGATACTCCGGCCAGTGGACATTGTCGCGAAACTTGACCAAACGGAGGCAAACCATCAATCTTGAGTCCAAACGCGACACTACCCCATCCGCGCGGGCAATCAATCGGATCCGACTTGCTCGCTTCGCGAATTTCCTCAATGCTGTTCTTGATCCAACCCATGATTTACTCTATGGCAGCAGCAAGCTCTGCAGCGCCTTTTCTTTCGCCGCTCCCGAGTGAAAGTCAAGCGCGCGGAAGTAACGTGCTTTTTCCTCCTCCGGCGTATCCTTGTGTTTGATGATCTTAGCTATCAACTCGGGTGCCTGCGCCGCACGACTGCGCCAGATAATGTCGCGGCCGGCCTTTGTATTCCAGTTTTCACCGACAGTTGATTGCCACTCGGCGAAACAGGCATCCCATTTGCCGTCCGCGCCGATCCCCAAGGCCTCCAAGTACCAGCGATCTTCGCCGTCATGCTGTTGAGCAAGCTGTGACCAAAGTTTGACCGCCTTGTCCGAATTGAGCGGCCGCAGGGCAATCGCACATTCACGCCGTACGGCTGCGTCGCTATCGGTTGCCAGCTTCTCGATAAGCGGTTCGATATCAAGCTTCAATTGCCGGGCCAAACGCAAGCCGACCATACGGATACGAGCGTCCTCATCAGCTAAGGCCCTGTCGACATATATCTGGCCGCGACCAGCGATCTTGCCTAGTAGCCACAAGGCACGCGCACGAAACACCGGATTTTTGCTGGCATGTAGTTTTTTCAGTGCGTCTTCGGCATCGCGTCCCATTTCGTGCAACGCTGTAAACGCGATATAGCGGACTGCGTAGCTCGGATTCTTGAGTGCCGCGACCGCGCCGTCCGCCGTTGTGTAATCGTATTTCGGTACTTCATAACCAGTGTGACCTTTGGGTGTCACACGAAATACACGGCCGCGCTGTAGGTCACCCATCGCGTGACCTCCCACGCCCGGATCAAACCAATCGGCGACAATCAGCGAACCGTCTGGCGCGATACCGACATCCGCGGGACGGAACCATTGCTCGCGAGCGCCATGCAGTATGTTCTCAATTTTGGCCGAGTAACCCGCTCCATCTGGACTCGTCAAATAAGCGCGACAGACATTCGGCCCCGCGTCGCAGTGAAGGATCTGATTGTGAAACGTCGCGGGCAGCAGGTCACCTTCGTAAATTGCGATCCCCGTCGGTGAGCCAGCGTCGGTTTGCAACAAGTTCGGAACAACGCCGGGATCGTTTAAGTGCCAATGCCGCAGAGGAATCTCTGTGTGCCAGCCGGTCCGTTTTTGCTGCCAGCCCGCACCGGTCATTTCGTCTTTGTAACCGTAATTGCCGAACTCCATCACATAGTTGATCCTAACGCCGCGATTTCCGTCGTCGTCATTGTCGCTTTGCCATACCGATCCGAAGGAATCGACGGTCACTTCCCAGTTATTGCGGAAGTTCCAGCCAAGCGTTTCCAACTCCGAGCCATCCACATTGCAGCGAAAGATCATTCCTTCTTGGTAGGGATTGCGTCGTGCCGCGACTTCGTTACCCGCCATGTCGACGACCACCGTACCATCCGGTCGTTTGAGCTGTTTGCCTTCGTTGCCAAAGTTAAAATACAGCTTGCCATCAGGTCCGAACACAAAGGCGTGAATCCCATGGTCATGCTGAGCACCAGAAATACCGGTGAACATCACCTCTTGCTTGTCGGCCTTGCCGTCGCCATCGTAGTCGGAAAAGACTTGAACTTGTCCTTTTGCCGATACGATAACTCGCGTGCCTTTGCCTTCAGGCGTGCCCAACACACAAATTCCGTGTGGCGAATCGATGTCGTTGCCTTGATAGAAAACCGTTGTCTCATCCGCCCGCCCGTCGTGGTCCGTGTCTTCAAGGATCAAGATGCGGTCGCCTTCCGGTCGTTTGCCGTTGTGGCCGCGATAATTCACAATTTCACAAACCCATACACGCCCCAAATGATCAACGTCAATATTGGACGGACTCATCAACTTGGGTTCCGCCGCGAACAGCTCGACCTGTAATTCATCGTGGACGTCCAGCCGTCCCACGGCTTTGCTGGGATCAAATCGATCGTCCGGATTAGCTTCATCCGCCGCGGGCACGCGACCGGCGAACAAAATCGCTAAAACGAGGCACAAAAGGAAACATCGCTGACTCATCGATTACTCCTCAAATCAGTTTGTGACGTGGTTTTTGACGTGGTTTTTGACGAGGCTTCTCATCCTTTGATGCCGCATCGCGTGGATTCACAACGTGCGATAATATGATAGGCTCCTGAGTCGTGGTTCGCCACGCCGGATGGAATGGAATGGAATGATGTTCAGTGAGATAACCGTCATCTGTCATCCTGAGGCTCTCTCAGGATGACAAAGCGCTGCTGGCGAATTAGACGTGTTGGGAGATCTGAATGATGGCGGACGATGTACCTCGCACTTCAAATCGCGAATTGACATTCGACCACGGTACAGCGATCGGTATGAGTCATCATTGGCACCACGGACAATACTGTTCGATTTTGACGAAGGCAGGGATCGTCGGCTGCGGAATCTATGATCTCGTCACAGCCGCCGAATTCGATCAGGCAATTGCCATCGCCAGAGGTACTCCCACGAATCCACTTTGCGAGCCCGAGGATCTGTTTGATGCACCCATCGTCGGCGTTACGCCCAAAGCCGAAAAGTATGGAATCAAAGTCGGCATGTCCGGCAAAGAAGCCGTTGAGCTGCTATTGCAAGCGGAAACGGACTGACG
>CBDUAB010000446.1:0-4492 GCA_965365045.1 uncultured Planctomycetales bacterium | reverse complement strand
CTCTTCCGATCTTATCTATGGAGCGACGACAATCGCATTGACCTCGATAACGATCCACCCGTGCCCGGTCATGCAAATCTGCCCGAGGGAGCCGATCCAACCGACCCGCGCAGCTACGACCTTTTCAAAGGCCAGGATTATGCGCCGGATCGGATCAACGAACAGGTGCTCGAGTTCATCCGAGCGAACAAGGATCGCCCATTCTTTCTTTATTATCCGACAGTTATTCCCCACGTCGCACTTCATGTGCCCGATGAGGAATTGCAGCCTTATTTGAAGTTGGGCTGGAAGGATCCGCCGTTTACTCGAGCGAAAGGAAGAGGTTACACGCCGCACTTCACGCCGCGCGCCGCCTATGCGGCGATGATCACGCGCATGGACCGCTACGTCGGCAACGTGTTGAATCTGCTCGACGAGCTGGAATTGACTGACGACACGATAGTTGTGTTTAGCTCCGACAATGGCACAACGATGCTCAAGGAAGAGGTGGATTACGATTTTTTCAACAGTGTCGGTGAGCTTCGTGGACTGAAAGGTTCACTGTACGAAGGCGGAATCCGCGTACCGGCCGTCGTTCGCTGGCCTAATCGTGTGGCTGCCGGATCGGTCAGCGATCGTGTCAGCGGCTTTGAGGATTGGATGCCCACGCTGCTGGAACTGATCGGCGCGTCCGGCGCGAGACCAGGAGAGATCGACGGCATCAGCCTCGCGCCGACGTTACTGGGCAGTCAGCAGGAACCGCGACCTTTCCTTTATCGTGAGTTTCCCAGCTACGGAGGTCAGCAGTCGATTCGCGTCGGTCAGTGGAAAGCCATTCGCCAGAACATGACACGTGGCAACCTCGACATCGAGCTGTACAACCTTGCTGAAGATATTGGTGAACAGGACGACGTCGCCGATCAACATCCCGAGGTGGTTTCACAATTAGCAAAGCTGATGGAACAAGAACACACGCCTTCCAAGTTGTTCCCATTGATCCCGATCGATGCTCCGCCAAAGACTCGGAAACAATAGCTCGGATAGGCAGGAATTAACTTCAAACTTTTTCTTATTCAGCTTATATTTAGAATTGGAACAGCACACGCCAAAAAGGTTGATTTGATGCCAAGTCCGTTTCCAGGTATGGATCCTTATTTAGAAGCCCATTGGGGAGACGTTCATCATCGCCTGATCACCTATGCGAGTGACCAACTCCAGAGCAGAGTCCCGTCTGATCTACGAGCTCGAGTCGAAGAACGGGTCTTTGTCGAAACGGAAAGCGGACGGCAACGGTCCGTCTATCCGGATGTGCGTGTTATCGAGCGGCCACATCGAGGCGACGTCGACACGCGCGAAGCAGGTGAGCTTGCGGTCGATGAACCACTAATCGTACACGTGGCCGATGAGCCAGTCACGGAAGGCTACGTCGAAATCCGCGAGGTGGGCAGCGGTCATCGTGTGATTACCGTCATTGAATTTGTCAGTCTCGCAAACAAACAGCCGGGTCCGGGACGGGATTTGTACCTACGAAAGCAGCAGGAGCTTCGGGACGGAGGTGTGAACTCGGTGGAAATCGATCTACTTCGAACGGGTCAGTACGTCCTTTCGATGCCGCCAGACCGTGTTCCACCTGATTACCGCACACCGTATCGCGTCTGCGTGCGCCGTGTTTCTCGTCCACTGGCTTTCGAAGTCTATCGCTTGCCACTGGACAGCCCACTGCCGGCAATTCGGATTCCTTTGCGTGAAACGGATGAAGACGTGGTCTTGAGCCTCCAATCGCTACTGGATCAGTGTTACCAGAATGGCGGCTATGATGATGTTGACTACGCCCTCGACCCCACTCCGCTATTGGACACACACGGTGCGTCCTGGGCTGACGCGTTACTCCGTGAAAAAGGTTTTCGCACCTGACTTTGTTGCTGCTGGAGTCGTCGTCCGCTTTGGCGACGCCGACGAGCGGAGCTTGGCACCGGGACAGCGTGTCCACGATGTCGACGTATTTCGCTTTCTTTAACCGTTTGGCATGATACTCGGAATGATCTGGCGCCCGTTACGGCGGTAAACGCGGAAATCACTGTCCAGCGTCAACACCGTGCTGTTGGCAAACTGCTCTGTCATACGCACCAAACATGCGTCAGCGAGTGACATGGGAACGCTTGCATAACGAACGATCAATCTTGTTACGCGCTCGACTTCGTCGCCAAGTAAAAAAGTGACCGTGACGAGCCCGCGCTTGACCATTTCCAGTACGGCTTCCGGCGCACCCGACAAATTGCGCAGCAAATGACAGGCTTCGGTCAACACCGCTTCACAGGTCAGCAGAGGCGGCTCAATCACTCCGACCTGGGCCCTCGACCAAGCATGATAACGATCGCGTTTGTCCACCAAAGCCACCAACGGTCCGGTGTCGAGCAGGACTTTAGAGATCATTTACCAAAGTCATCCATGTAGTCGGCGTTGTGGGACAGATCGCCGGGACCTTCGACACAGCCAATTAAATCCGCAGCCAACTCTAGAAAAGAACCTTGGGCGGCGGGTTTTTCACTGGCAAGATACGCGTCCAAAGCGCGCCGCACCATTTCAGACTTTGAAATTTCGTTTTGGTTAGCGGCCACGCCAAGCTTGGCGTCCAGTTCGTCAGGCAACTTGAGAGAGAGGGTTTTCATCTTTTTGTTCACGCCCAACAAGGGTATTACCATTCTGGCACAAGTATAATACCAACACGATCTGTCGTCAAGGGAAAGGAAGGTACCTGGCTGCTAACGCGCGTTCAGCGCGGTGAGCCATACACCAGACATCGCTGGAGCGAATCTCCGTTCCAACAATCCGCAAGCGTAATGCTCGAATGTATTGGGGAAGATGTACGGATTGCGGAAACCTTTCCCAAGCAGTACGCCAGCTTTGCCGATCCGATTGATATGTGCGGCGGAGCAACCCTTTGATGGACTGCTTTTGAGATTGGCGGAGGCATGCAGAATCTGGCATTTGCTTCGAAGGCAATTCACATTTTTTTCTGGGCGGTTCTGGCGCTAGCCTGTTCCTGGCTGCCGACGACGTTGTTGGCGGCACAAAATGAGTCGCGCAACGTTGGACCGGCCGACACGTCCAGCCCGCGGGCGACTTTGAGGAATTTCATCGACGCCTGCAACGAACTCCACGATCGCATTCAGTCGGAACGCTATTTCGACCGAAATTCGTCAGATCATCACTCAATTTCCGTGCGAATCTTGGATTGCCTCGATCAAAGCGAGTTACCTGATTACGAGCGATTGGAATTCGCCGGCCAAGCCGCGGTGTGCATAAAGGAGATTCTGGATCGCGCTGAACTTCCGCCGTATGACGAGATCCCCGACACAGATGCCATTCAGACCGCCGACGAAGAAGGGGGTTTATCAAGGTGGCGGATTCCAGGCACGCGACTTACGATCACGAGGGTCGAGGAAGGTCCGCAACGGCATGAGTACCTTTTCTCGCCCGGTACAGTGGGCCGTGCCACTGAGTATTACGAGGACATCAAGTCATTGCCTTATCGGGATTCGGGTCCAGAGGCATCACCCGGGTTTTACCGGTGGTATGTTTCGGCGCCCGGCCGCCCAGTCGTGGCAAAATGTGTTGACTGGCTTCCCGAGTGGTTCCGAGAGCGAACGCTAGGACTTTCGAATTGGCAGTGGCTCGGCTTGATTCTGGCAGTCATCGCGGCGCTGTTGCTGATGGCAATCTGCTACCGGCTCCACGGCCGACTTGCGAGCCGGTACCGGGGCAAGTGGTTGCTGGGCTATTGCCTGACGATCGCATTTCCAATTCTTTCCATGCTGATACCAATCGGCTTTAGGGAGTTTGCATATAATTATCTCACGTTACGAGGATTTCCACTCTATGTTGTAAGTTTCGCAGCCAACCTGGTGGCACTGTTGGCGGCGATTGTTGTCGTTTTTGGAGTCAGTAACCGAATCGCCGCGACCATCATTGCGTCCCCGCAGATCAATCCTAGGGGATTGGACGCTCAGTTTATCCGCATCGTCGCGAAACTGATGAGCGTCGTGGCGGCTGTGATTATTTTCCTCGAAGGCGGAAACTATTTGGGGATTGCCGTGACAACGCTGATCGCCAGCGCTGGAATTGGCGGTCTTGCGATAGCACTGGCGGCGCAAGACACCCTGAGAAATCTCTTTGGAACGATCATGCTCTTAAGCGACAAGCCGTTCCGCGTGGGCGAGCGCATCATCTTTGACAAATACGACGGCATGATAGAGGACATCGGACTGAGATCTACGAGGATTCGCCTGCTAAATGGGCATCAGGCTACTATTCCAAACGATAGACTCGCCAGTTCCGACATCGAAAATGTAGGGCGTCGTCCATACATTCGCCGTGTCGCGGACATCCACATTCCATTGGACACGCCAAGAGAAAAGCTGGAGAAGGCGGTGACCGTCATCCGCGCCGCGCTCGAAGGTCACGAAGGAATGGACCCAGACCGTCCGCCACGCGCATTCTTTTTCGATTTCAA
>CBDUAB010000445.1:0-4505 GCA_965365045.1 uncultured Planctomycetales bacterium | reverse complement strand
CTACAACCCGCACACACCGACGGCCACTGAGTTGGCGATCCTTCCCGAAGTGAACAACGATGACTTTGAGTTCTTGGAAATTACAAATACGAGTGCGAGCGAGTCCGTCAATCTGCTCGGCATGGAACTTATTGATGGTGTAACGTTCACGTTTGGCATTGAAGTCTTGGCCCCCGGCGAATCGGCGATTGTCGTCGAAGACAGCGCTGCATTCGAAGCACGCTACGGCGATGGCATTCGCGTCCTTGGCGAGTGGTCGGGTGGCCTGTCCAACAGAGGTGAGACGCTGCACCTTGTCGATGCATCGGGCGAAACGATTATGGAGGTGACGTATGATGACGCCGTTCCGTGGGCCGAACGAGCCGACGGAGTTGGTGGGACGCTCGAACTGATCGATCTCGCCGGTACGCCCGCCGCTCGCCACAGCAAGGCCGACAGTTGGCGCGGGAGTAGCGACTTTGGAGGGTCACCGGCAACGTCTGGTGCTGATCCGCTGGGTGTCGTGATCAACGAAGTCCTCACGCACACCGATCCGCCGCTGACCGCATCCGATTCGATCGAATTGCTAAATATCTCTGATCGAGCGATCGACATCAGCGGTTGGCATTTGAGTGATGCGGCCGGTACGCTGCTCAAATACGAGATCCCAGGCGAGACAGTTATTGCGCCGGGTGAGTACGTGGTGTTCGACGAACGTCACTTTAACCCCACACCACTCTCGCCAGGTCCCACCGATTTCGCGTTGAGTAGTGCCAACGGCGACGATGTTTGGCTCGTCGTGCCGGATGGGCAAGGTGGAGTGCTGTCATTTGTTGACGACGTGCACTTTGGCGGCGCGCTTAATGGCGTGAGCTTTGGCAGAGTCGACGGTAGCGGTAGTCGATTAGCCCCGCAAAGTACTACTTCGCTCGGCTGTGAAAACAGCCATCCCGGCGTTGGGCCATTGATCGTTAGTGAAGTCAACTATAATCCGAGTGAACCGTCCGCTGCCGCGCTGGCCATTTATCCCGAGTTGACCAAAGGTGATCTCGAGTTCGTCGAGATTCACAACCCCAGCAACTCAGCGATTAACCTGACGAACTGGCGCGTCCGTGGCGGCGTGGACCTGGATTTCGACGCAGGTGTGGCGATCAATGCTGGTGAAGCACTCGTACTCATTCGCTTCAATCCCGAAAGCCCAGACAACGTGGATCGAACTTCGGCGTTCCGCATCCACTATGGCATTGATGACTCGGTAACACTCATCGGGGGCTACAGTGGTCAGCTAAGTAGCGAAGGCGAACGTGTCACGCTCGAGCGTCCCGACGAGCCACCGATCGATGACCCAACCGTGACGCCTCATGCCATCGAAGACGAAATCATATACGACAACTTGCAACCGTGGGCCACGATTACGGCTGGCCAATCGCTAGAGCGCGTTTCACCCGTGTACTTCGGCAATTCCAGCGCTTCCTGGTCCGCTTCGGCGGCCACGCCAGGGACGGTCACATTCGTACCGGGCCTGGTAGGCGATCTCACCGGTGACGGCGTTATCGATGACCGTGACATTAACCGTTTGAATTCGGCGATACACGGCGGGACGACCATTGACGCCTACGACTTAGACGGCAGCGATATGGTCGACGCGGCCGATCTCGCATTTCTTGTCGAGAACATCTTGGGAACCTACATGGGCGACGCCAATCTGGATGGTCGTGTCGACGCGCAAGATCTCAATGTCTTGGGCATTAACTGGCGGCGGACTGGCGATTGCTTACGCTGGTCGAATGGGGATTTCAATAGCGACCGGTTTGTCGATGCGGCCGACCTGAATGTGGTGGGAATCAATTGGCGGAAAGGAGTCGCCGCCGCAGCTCGCACACCACGTGCTCCGCTGGCCGCACAAGGACTCGCGGTCGATGCCGCGTTGGCAGATGCCGAAACGAGATTGCTGGATTCACCTGAAAAGGTTCGCTCGACTGAGATGGTTTTGCGAAGGACATACGAAAAAAGCAACAAACCAAGTCGCTACCAGCGAAAAGAAATGATCCGACGTCACCAAGAGAGCGATGCGATTGGCCGGTCAACGCAGTCTCGCGGTGCCATTCCAATCGATAAGGACTCACTGGAATTCATCTGGGCGAACTGGTAGGAGCTCAGATCGTCAAATGCGGACTGCCGGCGCAGAGCCTGCGGGATGCACGAACGCAGATGCACGGTAGCGCGTCGGGCTATCGAAGAAAATGGGATCCTTCACCCGAGCCATCGGCTGTACTTTGAGCAGCTTCGCTAAGCAGCAGGCCCGCCCGCATCAGAAGATGAAGTTGGCCAACTTGGTTACGGTCGATCGCCAGACACTGGAACACCAACGCAACCGAATCGTTCTTTAAACCTGATTCTGGCGTCGCAACGATTAGCGTTGTTCCAGCGAATCGCAACGCTTTTCGGGTGCTCGTCAACGGTACGACCAAAACGGTCGGGAGATCACCCGCGTACTTCTCGTCCTGAATAACCATGGCTGGCCTGCGCCCGAATTGAGCTCGACCACTCGATCCCTGTAGATCGACCCAGTGAATGTCTCCAATGTTCACTGCTCTTCGTTCTCCCACTTGTCGATCATCTTCCACGCTTGGTCACCGGCTCGCTGCCATGCTTCCAACTCTTCCTTGAGTTCTTGTGGCATCTCGGCCGATTGCAATACGATATTGACGTGTGCTCCGTCCGGTAAATCGCTGTTGGCTTGTGGCACCACAACACCGTTCTTGACGATGCCGGGTATGATTCTATTGTCGGTTGCCATGGGCTTCTCCAATCTCAATTGACGCCACCGGTCGCCCAACATGGTTTTGCTGCAAGGGCCTTCGGCACGCCTTCCATTGTAGGTTACACTCACTCGCCATGGTAGAATCTCTTGGTGTGCCGCGTTCATACGCTTCGTTCGGGGCGGCGTCGGGCATGCTTCCCGTTGGCCGAGCAGCGTAAGTACAGGTACGATCACATACACGTTGGATCGAAGCCATGGCCTATCCCGCCAACGGACTAAAGTCGTCAGAATGAATTCCGAAAACGGCTCACCAAATCCATATAGATCGCCAGAGGTTACTCAGGAAAACGTTGAGGGCCAACGTGCGCCGGTTATCTTGGATTTCGCTCACCGTAAGCGCCGTCAACTAGTCTTTATGCTTGTTCTAATGGCAGTCTCTGGGGCCCTGCATGGATTCTTGACCGAGGACTCAGGGTGGAGTCGTGTGATCGAGGTTGTAAGCGGACTAGCCGTTACTTTTTTGACTATCGGTTGGTGCGAAATCGATCGTGAAGAGCATCAATTATCTCGCTGGCGTTTTTTCGTTCTCTTGATGGTAATGTGCCCCGGCCCGCTTATCATGATGCCTACCTATTTCTTTGTGACACGCGGCCTCGGAGGTTTTTTCGCAATCGCCAAAGCGAGTGCGTTCCTAGTGCTGATGGCAGTAGTTGCAAGTGCGACATTCGTCATGACAGCTCTGTTCATGGGCGCGGAATTCTGAACGTTGACTCGGCGCAACTCACCGTTAGCATTGAGAAGCTCGATGCATGCTGCCCAGCTGGCCGCCAACCGCACGGCAGGGGCTATCCGAATTGCCACGGGCGATAACCCACATCTATTGGTACAATAAGGCGTGGTACGTGGGTGCCGTTTCCGACTTGCGGACATGGTGTCGGCCAGAACTTCGGCAGAACACAGTGGATGCGACTGAAAACCCGTATGTATCTCCAAAGTCTCAGTCGGCCTCAACCAGCGGCCGAACACGAAGTTGTCGTAAAGGGACGTTGGCTAGTCTTCACAAGCGTGATTCTGGCATTCTTTCTGGAAGTGTGGCCGGTAGAAGCGGACCTTCTTTACAGCGCGGTGCGGACCAGGAACATCCTCGCCTATTTGGGAACAAAAACAGCCATACTCAGCGTGATTCTCCTTCCGCTCTTCATCTTTGTTTGAGCCGGTTGTTGACGATTTTCCAAAACGAATAAGAGTCATTAGTTAAACCCGTTTCTATTCATAAACTCAAATGCCACAACACGTTAGGGGCCGGATGTGATTGGCGGAAACGCCAAAAAAACGACCAGAAAAGTGCTTGCGTGACCGCGATCTACAGCTAACATAGAAATCTGTCCTCGTTCCATTCTTTACGTAGGTAGTTTAGTGAGTCGCGGTTGAGCGGCACGACATAGCGGGAAAGCCACTGCGGAATCAATCAAGGAACGTTTCCATCGTGCACAACGTGCGCCGTGGGAATGTTCCTTTTTTATTGAAATCTGGTGGCTATCTGAATCTCTTGAGCATTTTCCGTTTCGGTTTGGGTTCTGATTGTCACCGTTAGCACCCATTGATGCGAGAGATTTAATGAACGCCGTCACCAAGGTTCTGTCACTATCCGTTCTGATTATCCTGTGCAGCGCACCGGTAGCAAACGCCCAACAGCTCGTTGGCTATTGGACATTAGACGACAACACGAACGACAGCTCAGGCAATGGCAACGATGGCACGA
>CBDUAB010000444.1:0-4510 GCA_965365045.1 uncultured Planctomycetales bacterium | reverse complement strand
CCGGTGCCTTCTCGGCTGCGGTCAAAATAGGCGTGGTGTTGTTCCCGATATCCGCTCTCGCCACTTACCATGAACAGATTATTCTCCATCATCCGCATGCTTTGCGCTGTGCGCTGGCTAACTGCGATTCTTGTGTCCGCGTGCGGCTTGATGTGTTTTGATGCAAAGCTGAATGTGGCAATATTGCTGACGTAGACGTCCTCCGCGCCGTCGTCGTTGACGTCAGTAAAACCTACGCTCATGCCATGTAGGTAGCGTCCCTCGCTGACCACACGTGTCGTGAAACCTTTACCGTCATCGTTGACCAAAATGAGATCCTGGCCAAAGTCATTCGCAATGTACACGTCCTGCCAACCATCGCGGTTCACATCAAAATGCGAGACGGCCTGCGCCCACCCTGTGTCGCCAGCTCGGGCGCCCGATGTAACATCCTCAAACCCGCCGTGGCCGGTGTTTCGGAAAAGCATATTCGGCTGGCCGTTTCTCGAATCAGCTTGTACCAAAGGTAGCTCGTCCCCCAGCCAATCGCCGTAGTTGCCGACGTAAACATCCAAGAAACCATCGTTGTCAAAGTCGAACCAAACCGCGGAGTGGCTAACGAGGTCTTCGCGCAGTGGCAATCCGGCTTCCGCGGTCACATCCACGAATGTGCCATTTCCGTGGTTTTTGAACAGGCGATTCGGCGCGTACACTTGCGTAATGAATAAGTCTTGATCGCCGTCGTTGTCATAGTCGACGAAATAGGCGCCCCTTCCTTCGGCGTTGCCTCCCAGATTCGATTGCTCGGTGACGTCCTCAAAGCGAAAACCGCCGACGTTCCGATAGAGCTGATCAGCGAGTCCGCTTACAAGATAGATGTCCAAGAGGCCGTCCCCGTCGACGTCGCCCACGGCGACTCCGCCACCCTCGATTCCTAGCGAATGGTTGGGGATGCTCGATTTGTAGCCTTGCTCACGGAGGTACTTGGCCCTCGTAACATAACTTGCGATGTCCTGTGGTCGCTGCCCTTGTGTGACAAAGCGGTGCTGCTCAACTAACTGCGACGATTCATGGTGAAAATCGATTCCCGTCTCTGACGTCACATCACTAAACAATTCCTCTATGTATGCATTGGCAAGACTTGCTCGAGCCTTGGCTTGCCCCGTTGGGTCACGTTCAACCAGTGTTTCGGATTTGACAGTCTTGGCTTCGATGTCGCCTTCTGTGTTCGCTCCTGTCACAACCTTGAGATGATCTTCGCTCGCGAGCACGAACAAGCGGCGCGCCGATTTAAACGCCTTTCTGTCGACGCTGTAGAGGTGAGTTCCAGCCGCCGACGTCGTGTCACTGCCGCCCGAAACTACAGTGACGTCCACGTTCGACGGGTCGCGGTCGGTATAGTCGCGCGCGATCTTGCCTGCCAGCTTGACGTAGGCAACACCAAAAACCGAAAGGAATTCGCTCAGCTCCTCCAACGCGTAGAGATCCATCGACGGTAATACCTGTTGCTTGCTGGAAATCCTCAACAGCATTCTCTCCATGGTATGCCAATGCCAAGCCGAATCACGGAAAGCGTCGGCTTCGTATTCTTCCACTTTCAGGCCTTGGATTTGTAATTGGTCTGGATAGAGGTGTATGGTCCCGTGTTCAAAGTGGGTGACCGACGGATAAATCCTCTGAATCGTCGAAAGCATTTGAGCACCCGTCAGTGAGTCGCTATCCGCGTGTAACTGGGCGCAGCTTTCGTACAGAAACTCAGCCAAGTCCACGAGATCGGACTCTTTGTAGACACGTGACGCTTGCGCGTCGACTGGCAGCCGCGCCCATTCCTTTTCGTGATTGGCCAGATTGGCAACAAAAGTCTGATCCAGATGATCGCGAGAAAAGGTCGTGTTGAAAGTTTCCAGTGAATGAATTTTCTGCCGGACGACGGACAACATTCTGTCGTCGTTGCGAAACGCGTCCGCCGCGAACGCGACGGGTGGCTGCTTTCTCCGAGTCAGATCAAAAGTTCTGAAATGGAGTGACTTGGCAATGCGGCGATCGGCTTCCAATACGTCGGAATCCTTGACCTGCTGATGCTGATTCTCTCTTGCGACGACGTTGGCTTCTCTCAAAACAAGCGTGCTCAGCAGCGCTGCCAGTTGGGACGCTTCGTGAATTGCATCGGAGGAAAGACCCTTTCGTTGCGGTTCGTTCTCGGCAAGATGACTAGCCAGCGACCGCAGCAGACGGATTGGCTCAACGGTGCTGAGGTAGTTTTCGACGTCCTGGTACCGAATTGGCACGACCCGCTCAGGGAACTTCACACGGTATTCCAGCAGCCGATCGGTTTCCCAGGGCACGGATTGCTGCACCGTATGCTTGAAGGATTCCCCGTCAATCGTTGCACGATCGATGCTCGCGCGATCCGCCCTGGCCCAAATCTGGTCGAGATAATTCAAGACCACTTCCGTTTTCAGATGGGTCGTCGCCGGCGCAAGCTGGCAACCAGCAATAAACGTTTCCAGTAACTTGAAAGAGGTCCAACACTTGACGTCCTTCTTGTCTTCAAGTTCGGCGGCTCGAGCCTCCAATCGCTCGATCGTATTCATCAAAGACGAATCGATCTGTTGTGCTGGCCGATCGCCCAAGTTGTGTCTCTTGCCTGTAATCGAGATCGCATCATCCGGCGACTTGGTGCCAGGGCGAGAATGAGTGAGTGCGACCGCGATGTAAGTCACGCCTGCGAGGACCGAGATCACCACAAGCGAAATCGATATTCGACGCTTGGCACGGACCGTTGGTCTTGGCTGTGAAGACTGTGGCATTTTCCGTTTCCAACGGACCATCGATGAAAGGTAGGTGTGGCCAATACGGGGAAGGAAGAATTGCTGAATGATTAAATTGACGATGATACACGTGGGACGCTGCGAGAGATCGTATACCGTCTGAGATTATGCCATGGGTCGGCGATGTCAACAATTTGCCGGTTTGGCGGATGCGTTAGGATTGTTCGATCAATGACTGTAGCACTCGTTTGTGGACAAGCCTCCCAGCTCGTTACCACGGCCGCGACAGGCTGGAAGCCTAACCCACGTAACTTATTGGTTGGACGATCCTTAGATAGATATGTTTCATTTTTTATTTGACTGACCGCCACTTAATTGACGTGCCGCCACTCCGTTAGTATACTCGCCGACGCGCCTGTTTAGGTTAGTTGGGTCGTGCCACTTTGTGTCATCCTGACAGAGCGACAGCGACCAGTGGACCTGCCAGAAACGTTGAGCCGCGTGCGCGGATTTAACCTGTAATGGCAACGCTGGCGTCATTGGAAGATCCTTCGGTCGCTGTCGCTCCCTCAGGATGACAGTTGTGCTTTCGGAGTAACAAGTTACGGCGATGTCGAGGCTCAAATTGACGCTTTCCAATTAACCAACAAGTTGATTCGTCAAGAATTCCTGAATAAGTTGCGGTATGCGATGTCCCGGCGACCCACTTGAAACGAATGACTTTGCGAGTTCGATGGTCTCCTGCAAACGCTCAATGTCGTAAACCGCTAAGACTCGACCTTCCTTTTCAAGTTCTCGAACGAGTTCCTCTTGCACATCATTTGATTCACCTAACTGTGGCTTACGCGGAACTGCAATCACTGGCTTACCGCAGGCAAGAACATCACGAATGCTGCCGAATCCGCCGTGGCAAATGACAGCGTCCGCGGCCGAGATTTTTTTTACCAACTCATCTTTCGTGATAAATCTTTCAAAATCGCAATGGCGGGGTACGTACGCGGTATTCCCTAGCTGAATAAACACGTCCCAGCTATTCACATTCGCAAGCTCATCAACCTTTTTGACAAGCCGTTCAAACGAATAGGGATTGGTTCCGACCAAGACAACGATCACAACAAGGGTCCTCCATAAACCGCATTCGGATAGTGTTCGAGCATCGAGCGCCATTGAACTATGAATAGGTCAGCATAACGATAGAGGAACTTCCCCGTCCTCGACGGTGTCGTTACTCGCGCCCCTGATTCGACGAATATGAGCTTCGCACCCAGCATTTTTCCGATGAGCGAACACGCAATTGATATTCCGCCGCCCGTGTTCACGATGGCATGGGGACGCTCACGCAGAATGACCCAGAAACTTTGGATGAAGTTTATTACGAACTTGAATTTGCTTTTGTGCGGGTCGATGATGTAGTACTTGCGGTGGTTGCTTAATGTCTGATCGGTATGAGGAAGCCGAAAGGTTACAATAACCCGATGCATGGCAACTCCTTCGGTCGCCAACAACGACTCCGTAAGATGGCCACCACCGGCACCGATGATTATCAACTTCGGCACTCGAGGATTCGACGATTTTTTATTCACCCTGGAGAAACTCGGTTTTGAAATCGGGGAATGAAATAAGATTGGGCATGACACCATCAAGTGTCACGCCATTTTTATACAGACAAACGGGTACTTCATTAGCCACGTCCATTTTTGAATTCACTTCGGTGCCCACGTGAAACATATAGATGTCCAAGGGAAACCCGGCAAACAATG
>CBDUAB010000443.1:0-4519 GCA_965365045.1 uncultured Planctomycetales bacterium | reverse complement strand
ACGCAACTCATCGAAAGTAGGACAATTAGTATAGCGCCGACCGACATGGCAATGTGAAGTGTCGCTAACATGTGATGTCTCGCAAATGCTGGCATGGCCCGTCGGCGTCCGTGTCACGTCGAGCCATGGGTAGACGATATGTCAGGTACTTCCTGTCGCTGACCGAAGTCGATTGCTGTTTTACTGATCCTGTCCTAACGCAATCGACGTGCCGAAATCACGGACGACGTTGTTTATTCGAAAAGGCACGGGTTTCTGGCAGCTAGCCGAGTCGCGAGGTGAAAACGGCAAGCACTTGTCTGTGATCAGGTTGACCACAACTGAATCATTTTGCGATTCGTCGGATAAGCTTGCCTAATCAGCAAAGTTTGCCAGGTGCGATTCTCTTTACAGTGGGTCACTCTTGCCGAGAGTGACCCGGGCAGAACGCGGCGAGATATTTCGCGAGATGCATGCCGGCCTTGTACTAGACGTAGCAGGACTTCCGCAGCTTTCAGTTTCAGGTTGCTCGCTGCTCTATACGGCGACGGGCGCAACCGCACGTCGTTAAATGCCAATAACGTTCAAGTCTTGTGGACCGAGCGTGTAAATGCCACGAATGTCATCCTTAAGCATGAGTCCGTTCGACTTGATCACGTCGTTCTCACAACTGGGCATGCCTTCTTTACATTTTTCCAACGATTCGAGGGCAAAGTTCGAAATTCGAAAATTCAGATACCATTACCCACTAATTTCTTCGACTAGACCAAACGACTCCCAAACGAGTGACTCAATTCGTTTTTCGAGGCAATCTCGCTTCTCGAGTTCATCCGTTTTGAACAGTTTCTTTACTTCTCGCACAATCGCTCTCGATGTCGGAGTTGCCAATTTAGGCAACGGAAACTGCTTGACGTACTGTGTCATAAAGCGACGTCGACCGGCATACAGCTTATTGTGGAACGTAACGTCGTAGTACCTTGTGATGAATGACGAGTTGGCGACTGCGAGAATCAAATACAACCAGTCATCCGCGAATCCGGGCTTCAACGTGATCCAGTAACAGTCACCGTTAACGATTGCATTGCTTTCATCAAGAAAGAATGTTGGTCTTTCCGAGATGTCTAGGAATACGACCTTCTTCTTTTTCCAGTCGTTAGGATCATGTGGCACCCAAATCTCAAACCATTGCCGCCCGCCGTCAATGACGTATTTGCGTGCCCGAAGACGTTCTGCGTGTGTGTTAAGATACGACGCCGCTTTTGGATATCGCTGCAAGCTGATCGGTGATCTCTTGCCGTTATGACTCTCGTGTGGGTAGAGGACCGACTTGCGGTGGTTCCCATCAGCAACAACCCACCGCACGGCATTGTGGTGTGTGATAAGGGGATGGATTAGCTTTCGTTCCGGGCGGTTTTCTTTGGGTAGTGACTGCCAATCCTCCCGAATAAAAACTGCATCGGCTGTCGTTTTAATTCCGACGCGAATCTGAGATATGTCGTCGAATGTGTATTTTCGATGCCGATGAATTGTCGTCAGCCACTGCGTGTTTTCAGGCGTAGACAGAGACCATACTTCATCCTCTCCACTTGAAAACAAGGTACCCTTTTCGACATCGTACAGTAGTCCCGTTTCTGTTTGCGCGAGGCCAGCGAACTCTGACTGCTCTACCGCATCTAACACGTGGTCAAATTGCTGCGCGTCCGCAACAGTTCGGCCGTTCGAACGATGCTCGTAAACTCGACTGAACTGGCATTCAACTGATGCGTTCGGGTTGACACATTCTTGCGCCACCACAATTACTGGAAGAACGGCAGCCTTGAATAGCTTCGTATCGCCAAGGTCAAAAACAGATCGAAGTTGAAAGTGGTTCCTCAGATAGCGCCGAAGGCTGAGCCCTGACTTGATTGTTAAGAACCGATTTGACGTGAGTAAGCCGAGAACACCACCTTCACGTAGGACGTTGGCCATTGCAATTGAAAACGCATGGTATAAGTCCACACGTCCAGTAAGACCAAACTTTTTGCCGAGCGCCTGAGCCCTTTTTGCTCCCAACACTTGAGTCCGCACATACGGTGGATTAGCAATTACGACGTCGTACTTCGCGATCGGACTGGATTCGGCATCGAAGAAGTTAAGTTGTCGTTGTCCGTTGCCAAATTGAACACCGTCGACGTCAAGAAAGTCTCGCTCTTGAATGTTAACACTGTTCACTTCTAGACTGGCAAGAGACCTGCGCGCGTCTTCGGCAGCTTTGTGATCTTGTTCAAATCCAAAAAGATTCAGTCGCTTGCGCCGTCTCTTTGGGACAGCCTGGGCAAGTGCATACAAGAGGACACCGTCTCCGCAGGCAGGGTCGAGAACGTCAAGCTTCCCTCGCTTGGTTTCCACCGCAGCATAGGTAACTCTCGCAAGAAACCCAGCAAGTTCTGGTGGCGTATAATGAATGCCGTGCTGTTTGGTATGGTCCCGCTGTTGGCTCACCTTGCGTTCCTTCATAACCTGAAATGCGCCACACGTATTCTTCTAGCCCCAGATTACAGTAGCGATTGCCGTTCAACAACGTGCCGGCTGCGCCGCCGCCGTCGTCAAAGCCGTCGGGCTGCGATTGGATGGGCCAATCCCGTAAAATGACGGTAAGCGAAACGGTTAAACGGAGTGCGACCCACGGAGATGAAAGCGCACTGTGGGGCGACCGCTCGAAAAATGCCTGTTGAAACGGACGGTTCACCCGCATCGCGCATGCTGATAAAACAGCGTTTACCAGAAACCTGGATCGAGCACCAACTGCAATCGGCGATGAACCCAAACAAAAAGACCCACAACCGATTGTTGTGGGTCTCTGTGTAATTGTTGTCTGCAGCGAGCGGATTAACGCTTCGAGAACTGCGTACCACGGCGAGCGCCTCGCAGACCGCACTTCTTGCGCTCTTTCATGCGCGAGTCACGTGTCAGATGATTGTCGTCACGTAACTTTGGGAACAGCTCCATATCAAAACTGCAGAGAGCACGGGCGATGCCCATGCGGCAAGCGCCCGCTTGCCCCGATGTGCCACCTCCGTGAACTAGGATCAGCACGTCGACGTCCTGCAACTTGCCTGTGGCATGGAGCGGGCCGAAGAGTTCTCGGCGATCCTGTTCGTTCTTGAAATACTCCTCAATATCGCGCTTGTTAATGACGACTTTACCGCTTCCTTCGCGAAGGCGGACGCGCGCTACCGACGATTTGCGTCGTCCGGTTCCGAGGGCGTCACCCGTCACTTTATCTCGCTTGACTGCGACCATGAATTGTTTCCTCGATTGGAATTAACTATTAGACGGTTCTGCTCAACCCAGGGCGCCGGACTTCTTGCCAATTTCGAGCGGCTCCGGGTTTTGCGCTTGGTGTGGATGATCAGGACCCACGACCAATTTGAGCTTCGACAACATCTTACGACCTAGTTTGCTCTTGGGCAGCATGCGGCGTACGGCATCGCGCATGATCTTGTCCGGATGCTTGTCGTGGCGGCGTGCGGCGGTTTCCTCTCGCAAGCCCGGATAACCGGTGTACCAAGTGTAGATTTTCTTTTCCCACTTGTTGCCCGTCAGCACCACTTTCTCGACGTTGGTGACGATCACGAAATCACCTGTATCGACATGTGGCGTGTAGGTCGGGCGATGCTTGCCCATAAGTATTGTGGCAATATCCGAGGCCAATCGACCTACAATTTGATCCGTGCCGTCGACGACGAACCAGCGTTGATCGATTTCACCGGTCTTGGCGATATACGTTTTTTGCGATCGAGCAACCACAACAGTTTTTCCTTACTAACATTCGATTTAACGACGGCGTCCGACACCAAACGACCGCGTCAGACACAGCCATCCCCATCAACACCAGGGGAATTACGTAATTTAGAGGTTTCCCAGGCCCGGTTCAAGACGACCGTGCTCCATTTCTCTCCAGTTCCATGCAGGAAAAGCTGCGCGAAATGCGGGTCCCCCTCGCCGCTGCGGGGCAAATATGCAAAAATCCTCGCTTTCCCGAATCCCTCACGTTTTCCCGATTCTCTGTCACTTTCCCGAATTCCCTGCGGAAGTAAGTAGTTTCTACTGCTATGAAGGTCGCGGTCGTCAAGGAGACGTTTCCTGGTGAAAGGCGTGTGGCTCTGGTCCCCGCGGGCGTCGCGGCACTGACAAAAGCGGGTTGCCAAGTTCTGCTACAGCGGGGGGCCGGTTTTGCCGCGGGCTTCGCCGATGCAGAGTATGAGGAAAAAGGTGCTCAGCTTGTCAGTTCTCGGGCCGACCTCAGCGAGGCGGACGCGATCCTGCAATTGCGTTGTGCCGGTGCCAATGGCGATGGAATAGAGCTTGATCTACAGCACGTGCGCGGTGGCCAAACCGTGATCGGCATGTGTGATCCCTTGGGACATCCGGCGGCCGTCCAACGGATTGCGGAAAGCGACGCCCGTCTTTTTTCATTAGAGCTGATTCCACGGATAACGCGCGCCCAAAGCATGGACGTATTGTCATCCATGGCTACGGTGGCCGGATATCGTGCCGT
>CBDUAB010000442.1:0-4521 GCA_965365045.1 uncultured Planctomycetales bacterium | reverse complement strand
CATGCCAATTTGATCGATCCTGAAGTCCTCGTGTGGGGCGTGCAACCCGCCAGCGGTCAAATCCTCATCTTAGATCCCGCGAACGGAACGGTAATCAATCAGTTTGCCGCGCCCGATGCGCTGGCTGCCGAACATACACGCATTGGGCTCGCCATGGCCGGATTGGGCACCACGTTGCTGTATCTCAACGCCGATGTCGATTCCACTCGCATTTACCGGCTCGATCCCAACACGGGTGCGGTTCTGGGTGAGGAGACCGTCGCGTCCGGTGACTATGACGGACTAGGGTTTGTCGAGGGCAACATTTTTCTGAGCAATCGCAACGTCGATTTGCGACGCCAACCAGGATTCTCGGCACCCGTCAACGACGCCTGGGCCACCGGAGCTCCGATTGGCGCAATTGCCGGTGACAATTTTGGGCGCGTGTTCGGGTTCTTCTCGGATGGCATGATTCACGAGTTCGATCCGGATACGGATGACGACTCTTTCCTGTCGACGATCGCTGCGCCGGCCACGGACATCGAAGGCCTCGCTTTCGACAGCGAATTCTTGTACGCCTCGACGGTATCCGGGCAGTTGTACACGATCGATGTGGATCCCGACGCCGCGGAAACCGTGGTGGGCATGATTCCGGTGCCCGGAGGAGCGCTGTGGGGTCTGGCGGCACACACGACCAAGGGACTGGCAACAGGAAGAGTCGTCGAGGTCGAACCGAACAACGGGATCAACGAAGCCCAGCCGATCGACGCGGAATTCCTTCTCGAATTCAATCCCAATATCCACGACACCGGGCAAAACACTTCCGAGACGATTCCGCATGTCACCATCGACGGTACAGGCGATGCCACATTCGACTTCTATTCTTTCTTCGCGACCACGGGCGCACGGGCCATTTTTGACATCGACACAACTGACAACGTTGATTCTTACCTGCGACTCTATGGCCCCAATGGAACTGTGTTGAACGAAAACGACGACACATTCTTTGGGGGCCAGGATCCTGGCAGCAACACCGGCCTCGACTCGTTTTTGGAACACACATTTTCGTCGACAGGACAATTCTTCATTGAAGTTGGCAGTTGCTGTGTCAGTGAGGTAACTGACGGTGGGACCTATCAGTTGCATGTTTCGATCGAAAACCATCCGACTGGCGTATCTTTTGCTGAGCAGATTGACCAACTCGTTGAGACCGGATCGGACTGGCGTTTCCGGGACGACGGTTCGGATCAGGGCACCGCGTGGCAAGCCCCTGACTTTGATGATGCCGATTGGTCTGAAGGGCCGGCGCAGTTGGGATACGGAGATGGGGACGAAACGACTCGGGTAAGTTTCGGTCCTGACGCCAACAACAAATTCATTACGACGTATTTCCGCCGCAGCTTTGAAGTGACCGATCCGACAATCTACTCCACGCTGACACTTGGAATACAGCGAGACGACGGAGTGGCGGTCTATCTGAACGGTGCGGAAGTGGTTCGGGATAATCTGCCTGCTGGTGCGACGTTTAATACACTGGCCCTGAGTACGATCAGCGGTGCCAACGAATCGTTTTTCAATCAGTTTGCCATTGATCCCAGCTTTTTGGTCAACGGGACGAATGTACTAGCTGTCGAGATTCACCAGCAGGACGGCGACAGCAGCGACATCAGCTTTGATTTACAACTGATTGCGCGCACGTCAACGGAACCAGCTCCGCTGCCGCCGATTCCCGATGTGGATGTCTATCAGCTCGATTTGTCCGACACGACACTTGGCACACTTGACATCGTGCTAGCCGCGGTTGATGGTACGGAAGATCCGACGGTTTCACTCGAGTTGATCGGACCGGATGGCACGACCGTCGTGGCAACTGGCTCACCAGATTTAACGCCAGACGTCACTGCACAAAACCTGGGCCTAGGTATTTTGGGATTTGCGCCAACCGATGCTGGTGTCTATTCATTACGCGTCACGTCGAGCAGTGACATTCAATATCATCTAGTTGTGACGAGAGACGTATTGTTCGAAGTCGAGCCGAACGATGAGACGACCGACCCCAACCGAAGCCTCGATGATGTGCGCGGCGTGTTTGGATTTTTGTCGACCGGTGGTGAGACAGTAGCCGCGGATGACGCGGAAGGTGACACCATCGCCGGCACTGGCCCCGCACCGGACATCGCCACAGTTAGCGCATCCGTCGAAGGTGACGCATTGGTACTGAGGATGGAGCTGCACAACACGATTTCAACTGATGCACCGTGGTTTGGTTACTTCGAGCTTGACCTCGATCAAAATTCCAACACGGGAGATCCAGCATTGCAGAATGTCCTCGGTCCCGCCGGCCAGCAGGGCGGACCGTTGGGTGTGGAACGACGAGTGATAGTTGGCACACAGCTCGCAACTGGTGGTTTTGCGATCATCGTCGACAATGCGGGCATGCCGATTGGGCAGTTTCCGTTGACCATCGGTGCGAACTTCTTTGCCACCGAAATCCCCTTGTCCGTGCTGAACGACGATGGCAATGTCAATATTGGCACAATATCCGGCGTCGTTGAGGATCAGTTTGTACGAGACGCGGCTCCGGACACGACATTCCTTTCAGTCAGTGCAAGCGGCGGAGGCGCCAACGCGCCGGGAGATCTGTATCAGATTACGCTCGCAGCAGGTGAAGCACTGAAGCTCGTGACACAAACGCCACTTGACGGCTCGGGAGACTTGTCGGTGAATCAGCTTGATCCGGCAATTGAACTTCTCGACCCCATGGGCGCGGTCGTAGCCGACGACATGAACTCCGCGACTGATGGCAAGAACGCCGAACTCAATTTCACGGCCAGCGAAGCCGGCGTTTACACAGTGCGCGTCTTTGCGGAAGAAAATGGCGGCGAATATCTGTTACTGCTGGTGCCGCCAGACGACACCACGCGGATCGTCGGGCGATCAGTTTTCTACAACAACTCGGCTTTCGACGGCAACGATCCGGCGGCCAACGCTGGCGACGACGGGGCGATTGCATTGGACAAGACTCCGTTATTGTCCGGACAGTCAGCCACGTTTGCCAACTACACGAGCTACGCACGCGGCATCAATGGAATCATGATCGACATCAACCGCTTGCCAGGCACGCCTACGGTTGAAGATTTCGAATTTCGCGTCGGCAACGATGATCAGCTTGATAATTGGATCGCGGCGCCCGCGCCGACTATCGTAAGTGTGCGGCCCGATGCGGGAGAAAACGGTTCCAGCAGGATTGTGCTCATCTGGGACGACAACACAATCGAGGAACAATGGCTACAAGTCACGGTTCGCGCCACGGAACAAACGGGTCTCGGGCAACCCGATGTATTTTACTTTGGTAACGCTATTGGAGAATCTGGCGACTCGATCACCGATGCCAAAGTCAACGCCACGGACGAAATTGGGGCCCGCAACAACACACATACGTTTATTGACCCCGCTCCGATCGATGACGTCTTCGACTACAACCGCGACCAACGCGTCAACGCCACCGACGAGATCATCGCCCGTAACAACGCAACAACGTTCGTCAGCGAATTGCGGTTACTTTCTATTCCAGCCGCGGCGGCTGCCGCGAAGGGCGATTTCAACGGCGACGGTCAACTCGATGTCGCGAGTGCCCCATTGAACGTGTTTGCACGCGAACCGCGTGCGCCATTAAACGTGGGCGCAACGGATGGAGTCGGATGGATACTGCAATCGGCGATTCCTGCCATTGCTGAAGGACAGCTCAATACGGCTCAGCGTCGGCAGCTCGATGTAGATTTGCCTATGCGGCCCTTCATAAACAGCTTGATCTGGGCTTCATGGCCGACGAATGATGGTTCGATCGGAGACCACGTGAAACAATTGAACGTGAATAAGTGGAAATCTGACGTTCCTCACGACTCGGTCCGTTCACCAACGAATGTCAAGCGACAAGAGGCTGGCGTCGAGAATGAAGATCTAAGCGAAGAACTTACGGCATTGGATGCGTTTTTCGCGCGCATTGAACGAGACTTGTAATGCGGTCGACGACGAGCGCTAGACTGCGTGCCGAACTTTCCGTTGATGTCGTTAAAGTGGTACTTGCATAGAGTTTGGCCGCTTCACGGCTGGGACCGCCACCACAGGAGCTTGTCTCGGTGGGGCGATGATCGCTACCAGTTTGCGTGCCTGCGGAATGAGTCGGCCGAAGAAATTGCGTCGAAACAGATCGCACGTCGCTGAGGCCGAAATTGCACGCGGTGGATTTCGGTCTCGGTGACGTCCGTGGCGAGGTAATGCGATTCACTCGACCGAGGTTCTCGCTGATACTCTTCTGGTTGTGATCATCGCCCCACTGAGACAAGCTCAGGTGGTGGCGAACGCAAACGTCGCAATCACGACGATTTACTGTGAGAAATGCGGACTAACTGGACGCCAGTTTGAGCACCTGATGCAAACGCGCGGCGACGATTGTCTCCTCATTCGGCTTAAGCATGAATACCGAAACGAGAAACCCTCGGTCACCCGTGCCGTGGACGCGTGCCGTCGCGATCGACGGTT
>CBDUAB010000441.1:0-4527 GCA_965365045.1 uncultured Planctomycetales bacterium | reverse complement strand
CGTAACGTATCTGCACTTCTTGCGACGCGCACAAAGCCATTGTCCTGCGCGGCACCCGCGGCACCGTCTTGACTAATTGCGTCGCCGAACAGCCCCGCCGCATAACCTATGCCCCCGATGCCATTGGTCCCGTCAAAAACGCCAGTGTCGGCAACAGTACTTGCAGTACCGGCCAATCCATGAGCAGCATCGTCGAGGTTTCCGTCGAACTGCCAATAATTCAACAAACCAGTTTCGAAAGCGGCATGAGCCGTAGGTAACGCGATGAACAGCGCGGCTATCATCGCAAAGAAAAACAAACCCGTTCTTGCAAAAGTTCGTGGCACGGTGGATCTCCTGTCTTTAGGTCATTAGATCGTTGAATCTGCGGCTGATTGAAAAAAGTGCGCAAAAAAAGACGCGGCTCGTTTCCTCGTCAAAAAACCGCGTATCGAATGGACATTGCGAAAATGTCAGTCGATACGACGAAGGAAATGAACTACGTCTTTTAGTTAATCAGCAGTGGCTTTACTCGCTAGGTCTACCCCAATTACACAATTAATCTAAATTTGCACGAGCCACAGTATGATGACGTCGTAACCAAATGTCAATCAACTCCTAATAAATTTCCAACAATTAATTCGTAGGCTCGCTTCGATCTCCGTCCGATCGCAAAATATGTAAACCTGCGTTTTTTTCTTGGCACATTTTGGCTGCGTTCGAGCGTCAGCGGTCGTGCCGACAATGGGCGCGAGCTACGTAATGGCCCCGCTGGCTGAAGCTAAAGGGCATCCTCAGTTCGCAGGGTAATCTCGATCAGCCGTTCCATGACTTCCGCGGGCGCCTCGTGCGGAAAGTTGATGAGGACTACCTCTTTGGCATAGAGCTTGCCCACATAGCGACGATGCTTGGCAAGCGACGATTTGCTTATCAGAAAATCGCGGTGGGCCGAATTGATGATGATTTCGTTGCCGGCCGCATCGTAACGCGACCGCCACGGTTTGCCATGCTCCGGTTCTAGTCGATACGAGGGTAGACCTTTGCCTGAATCGCTATTGCTCTCACCTGTGTCCTCCAAAAACTTGACTTCAACCTGATCGGAGCACAAATCGTCTTGCGCCGCGGTCACCTCGACAACGACCAGCCCCACCTGTGTCGAATTAACGTGGCATTGAGCTTCATTGGCGCCGGTCAAGCTACCGTTGCCATCGACAATTCGCCACGAGAAATCGACGTCGTCGTGGAGTTTTATACCATTTTCGTCCGTTGCCGTGGCCGTCAGCCGGCATTCTTCACCAGGTACGCGGCGTGCATGGCGGGGAGAAATCCGCACCGACGCGAGTACTCCGGACCCCAGTGGTAACAACGGTTGCTCAATCGGGGGACCTGGGGCATCGGCCGCCGTAGGTGTGGGCATGGCATCCAGTTCGGTTTCACCGGCGCCCGTACCGGGACCCGCGCGTCCTTTTTCGCCTTCTTTCCTTCCGAGCGACGTGGAGGACTCCGGGATGTCGAAGAACAAATACTCATTCGAAGGAAGCTCGCGCAAAGCGTTTACAAATGCTCGATGAACTAGTTTCAGGATTGTTTTGCTCGCTTTGTCCGTTTCCGCCTGCTCCCGTTTTTCGATGACCGCCAAGATCAGCGGCCCTACGGCTTGCATCGCGCTGACAAACGCATCCAATCGTTCGTCAGGAACGATGCCACCACGAGTACCCGGTGCGAGATTAAAAGCATCAAAATCGAGAATTCCCTCGACGCGTGAATCTCCCCAAGGCGCGTGTTGAAACTGCATCAGCTCAGTGATGTTCTTCAAGACACGAGTTCCATCCTTGCATATCGCGATCCCCGCGTTCTCGCTGCTGGATTCGCCACGGAAGTACAACTCGGCATGCACATCACCGTGGGAAGTGGCAAATCGTCGTGGGATGTCGAGCCGATCACCTTCGAATTCGCGTGGTGTCACGATCAAGTCCTTGCGTGATACGCGGTCAAGGACATGTACCGTGACACCCGTCGTGCGGATTCGATCACGCAATTCGGCCGATAAATAACGCACGACCTTCTCGCCAGTCACGACCTTTTTCGTCACATCCAATAGCGGTCCCACAATGACGCGAGTTCCTCCCATGGATATCCGCCCACGTGCCTTTTGAACCATGTAATGCTGACCACCACGCTTGAGCAGCATCTCATAAAGTCGACCATCTTGTCCGCCACAAACCATGCGCAGTTCTTCGCCCAGACTCCAAAAGCTCAACAAGCCAATGCCAAATTCGCCGTGCACGCCTTTTTTTTCGCTGGGATCCAAATGTCGTTTCATCGAATCACAAACATGCGTGGCAATCCGGGCAAAGTCCGGTTGACCTTCGTCGTTTTGTCGAACGCCATTTCCGTCATCCACGACCTCCAAAAAAATGGCGCCCTTTTGGCGACGTCTCAGAATCTGCACGTTTTTCGATCCCGCATCAATTGCGTTTTCGGTCAACTCACAGACAGCTTTTAACGGATGAGTTTGCGAGCGCGCGATGATGTTGATAGCATTCCACTGGTCGCCGATCCGCAGCCTACCGCCGGTATTCTTCTTTTTCTTGGCCGACACCTTCACCGCACTTCGCTGAGTCATTTGGTTACCTGTTTGGATGAGAAAACCCAATTATTACGGGCCAAGGTGTACCGCGAAAGTACGGACGTTTTCGCCTTTGCATCGGCTTGGGGTCTTTTGATTTAATCACCTCAGATCGGCGAGGCGAACGGGGGCCGTTAGGCCCTAGGTGGAATCGCGAATAATGCCGGCAATTTGTTGGTCCGGTCCCGGGTCATCAATCGTCATTCTGTTATTCAACGTTCAATCACGGCTCAACCGCGGGCCTAACGGCCCCCGTTCGCCATAAAACCAACAAACCCCAAACGTTCATTGGCGCGGACCGCGACTTCAATTAAACTCAATCGGCGGGGGCGAGCGTTGGGTGAGTATCGAGTCGGATGCAAGATGTAACGCAACTACTGCGAGCGGTCACAAACGGCGAGGCGCACGCGACCGACGATCTGCTGCCCATTGTCTACCGTGAATTGCGGCAACTCGCCACGGCGAAAATGCAACGCGAAAAGGCGGGTCATACTTTGACCAGCACAGCGCTGGTTCATGAAGCCTATTTACGATTGGTTGAACCCCAAGCAGAAAAAAGTTGGGATAATCGGTCGCATTTCTTTGCTGCCGCGGCCGAAGCAATGCGCCGCATCTTGATCGAAAACGCGCGACGCAAGTCGCGTCTTAGGCATGGCGGTCAGATGCAGCGACACAATGTTGAAGACATGGATCTGGTCGACGGTCGTTGCGATGAATTGATTGCCTTGGATGACGCCCTAGAAGATCTGCTTATTCAAAACGAACAGGCTGCCAACTTGGTCAAACTGCGATTCTTTGCCGGATTGACAATTCCCCAAGCGGCTTGGTCGCTGGGTGTATCCGAGAGCCAGGCGAAGAGACTGTGGGTTTACGCGCGAGCCTGGCTCTACCGCCAAATGTATAGCTAAATGACACGCGAAAAAACGCGCAGTTTTCTGAACCGGTTGCGTGCGCGATGTCGCATATATCTGTGTACGCGGTTGCGTTGAAAGACAACTTGCATAATTGGAAAATCACAGTGAAAAGCGCCAGACGACATCGCCGGCGGCTGTCAAGCGAGCAATTGGAACAGCGTATTGTCCTCGACGGGGGCGGATTCATCGGCCTGCTGCTCGCCGACATCGCGCCCGACTCGCAACTTGGCGACGATCCGCACGTGGATACGATCGGCGCGGATGCCTCACCGCTTAAGTTCGCTGACGGCATTCACGCGCGTGTCGACAGCTTCATTGACTCCACGGATGACATCGATGTCTTTCAGTTTGCCGCGACCGGCAAAACGCTGCGAATCGCCGGGCAGCTTGTTGAAGGCGAGTCAGATGTCCACGTCGTTGATGAAGCAGGCGACAACGTCGTTCGAGCTGACCCAACGGAACCGCAGGACGGTTTTATTCAATGCGACTGGGGCGACTTCGGCTTCTGCGATGTGTTTCCCACGTCTCCTGGTGAAACCTATTTTGTCACAATTGCAGGGCGCCGGGTGGAAACTACCGAATACTATTTTGAGTTTTTCCAGAACCCCCGGACCAACGATATCGAGCCGTCACCGCCAACCGGCGATTCCGCCTCACCACCGGTCGGCGATCCGGACTCGAGCCCGGGAAATGACGTGCATGCGGATGAAATCGGAGCAAACGCCACGGCGCTCGAATTCGCTCCCGTCGCTTCGCAAGAAATGAATTTACAGCAGACAGGCTCCCGAGAAATAATTGCCACCGTCGACTCGTATCTCGACGAAGCCGACGACGTCGATGTGTTCCGGTTCATGGCGCAACATTCGTCGGTCACCATCTCCGCGTATTCATGGTTCGACGCGCTCGACTTTTCGGTGGAGTTGTACGACTCAGGACGAAACCTGATCGCCCGCAGCGAAGTCCATTCGGCTGATCCCAATGGCGCGGGCGCGTTCGCCAATCTTT
>CBDUAB010000440.1:0-4530 GCA_965365045.1 uncultured Planctomycetales bacterium | reverse complement strand
GTACCTGTCTGTATGCCGTCGCCGTTGATCAACACGCCAGCGGTCTAAAAACGATCGTTGCGATGCGCGCCGACAATTGTCGGGCAGCGAACATCTGCAAAATAACGCAAAACAGGTGAACCAGGCAGCGTCTTTCGCTTGCTTGCCCTGGAGATAGACGCGACAATTGCAGATGGGTGATCGTCACCCACAAGGGCGGAGTGCAGTGTCCCGTTCCCACTTGCGGACATCACGTCCGCCAGAACTTCGTTGTACACCTCAGTCTATCGGTCAATTGCGATTGCAAGACCCCGCCAAACACGTACTGGAATTCGCATTTGCGGTCATCGCGGACATCCGAACGTGCGCGCTGCCCTAATTCGTTTTGCGCGATGGTTACGAGCGAACTACGAGTTTCCGATACGCGTGCCGGTTTATCTCCTTCCGGGTGAATTCGTTCACACGATTCACGATGAAAAGTGCTCGGCCAGCTTTTTCGGGCCGTTTGACCAAAGTGTTGAACCGTACATACGTATCGCAACCGGCGATTACCCGCAACTCGCAAGAGAACGTGGCCGTGATAATGCCCTTGCCTCGTTTATCATTTCGCTGTCGCACGAGATCGTGCATTACCAGCAATGGCTTGAAAAAGGCGATTTCTGGGAACGCGGCGTCTCGCAGCGTGCTGTTTCGATGTTGCGACGATACGAAAAAACCGTTGATCGACCGAAACGAGATTCGCGGCGTACAACACCGCACTAGGGGAACCTTCGCACATTAGCGGACGTTACAGTTGGTGGTGGATCGACGCGGATACGTCGGAACGCTCGTCACTGTGCTTCTTCTACGACGAGTGTTTGAACATTACGCGCGTCACGATACCGAACCATACCGCCTCCGAGATTTTTGATGATGCGCCGAAACCCGTTACTTTGGACACGTGGAAATACGAGGACGACGATACTCGACACCGAATGAATCTCGATCTGGTGAATCGCTGGGACAACGGCGACTTCCCGGAACTAAAGACACTCGATGACGTCGAACGGTACTTCCCGACGGCGCGATACGTCCATGTCTGGAACTACACGACGGGAATGTTTCTGTCTGTAGCAATGTCTTTCGATCGCGAGGGAAACGTGATAGAAGTATGGGAAGGGAATGACTAGCCAAGCCGCTGCACAGGACGTAAATGTCTTCTGTTGGACGTTCCGTAGACCTGTGCTCAGAGTTTTCATGCGCTCAAACGTTTCAACGCCCTGGCGATTTCAATTTCGGCTACGTACGTTCCTTGCGATCGCTGTGTTTGCACCATTCGCAATTAGCGTTATGTACGCCCTTGGCGTTGCCAAACCTTACCGTTTCAGAGAACTTTTGTTCTATTCGTTTGTAGTTTTGGGCGGTTTGGTGCTTCGTTATCCTGGTGCTGCCACGGGCGCGCGACTTGGTAACCTAGCCCGTCACGCGCTTGGATGGTTTAGCGCTACAATTGGAGCGGCAATCACGATTCTGGTTATCAATGGTATCGATGCGCCTCAGCATTTTATTGTTGACTTTAAGGACGGGCTCGCCGCCGCAAGTCTAATCTATGGTCTTGGATTCGGAGCCGCCGTCGAGGTTGGAATGTCGTTTGTCGAAGCGCTCAGGGCAGAAACAGGGACGTCCACGGACCGCTAACTGGAGCATGTCGCCAAAGTGCCTTCGGCATCGCCTCGTTGACGGGACAACCGACCAAAACTTGGCAAACTAAACTGCTGTTACCAATCGGTCGGTTTGCCCCATACGGCGACCGACATGCCTTCCGTTGGCCACCTGAAAAATGAAGCGGATAGACACAATTCGTAGCGAGGCTACAGCGGGTGATGCCAACGCACAGGCTGAACTAGGCTGGCTCTATGACCAAGGCCAAGGCGTCAGAAAGTCTTACAGAAAAGCGTTTCAATGGTATCTCAAGGCGGCGCGGCGCGGACACAGCGTAGCCCAATACAATTTGAACCTTTGTTGTCTGGATGGCCATGGAACTGTACGAGACCACAAGAAGGCGTTTCGCTGGGTCAAGAAGTCAGCCGAGGCGGGCTATCCAGACGCTGTTCTTGCCCTGGCATGGCATTATCATAATGGTTGTGGTGTAAGAGCCAACTTGCGACTAGCCGAATATTGGTATCGGAAGTCGGCACGAGCAGGTAACCCAAGCGCGCAATTCAGCCTTGGCCAATTGTTCTATGATAAAGGCCGCTACGTATCGGCAAAGAAATGGTTTCAAAAGGGTGTCGCACAAAATCATCCTCGATCGAACTACTATCTTGGCCGCATGTATCTCGTTGGTCTTGGCGTCCGCAAGGACGTAATTAAGGCTAGATCATTTTTAAGGAAAGCAGTCAGTCTTCACGCTCCCCGTGCAAAGCGACTGTTTCAAAGCAACAAACTCAAGCAAGAGTTGGCCTTGCAGAAACTGACCAACAAAGTGTAGGTGGCAGAATGACTACGCCATCGCTGCATTTGTGACGCAATAGTTTTCGGTATTTGGTACGATAATCCGTGGTTGAAAGACGATTCCTTCGGTTGGGAGCGGCGACCACCACACTCCCCGTTGGGCAACTCAAGATTTTCGGAACGCTCAGTTATGTGGTAAGATGACAATATGGTAACTCCAAATTACAACGCGGTGATTCGCAGGGACGGGGACTGGTGGATCGGTTGGATAGAGGAAGTCCCCGGAGTTAACTCGCAGGGGGCTACGCGTGATGAGTTACTCGCCAATCTTCGTGAGGCACTCTCGGAAGCGCTGGAGATGAATCGTGACGATGCCCGCCGTGCTGCTGGCCAGGACTTTGAGGAAGTGGTCATTCAACCTTGAAGCGTCGCGATTTGATTCGACATCTCGTCGACCACGGGTGTGAACTCATTCGTGAGGGTGGCAAGCATTCCTGGTGACTTAACCCGGCAAATGGACAACGGTCGGCCGTTCCACGACACAGAGAAGTCTCGGACTTCTTGGCACGCAAGGTCTGTCGCGACCTAGGAATCGTCAAACGCTAAATCGTTGCAACGGGTGCCCGACAACGCACAAAGCGGCAAAGTTCGGCTGCGCCGAATCGCCTCGAACGTGAGGCATACATTCCGAATCTGGTAAACTAAAACCGATGATCAGCGGTTTGGTGTCGTAACGTGCGGCGACCGAAATGCCTTCCGTTGGCGGTTGAATTATTAGTTTTGTCACGCAGGCTCACGGACTTTTCTCGCAAGCTATTTCGTGAATCGCTTTTCTACATGGCGCGTGGTATTGCTAACCAGTATCGGCCTTTTGCCAATGGTTGTGATTGCGTGGATATTGATATTCGAGCCGTCACGTAGTGAGATTTCAAGAGTAGCTTGCGTATCATTCGCATGTGTCGTTGGGCTAGGTCTTTGGTGGAAACGACATCTCGTCACTGCATGGCACGTGAAGTGGTTCTGGAGAACTATCGCAGCGATAGTAGCGGCATTCGCCATTTATTGCGTTGCCACGATTGCCTATCTGATGTTTCATTTCTGGCCTGCGAAGCCCTCATCGTACGCGGACTCGCTTTCGCTGGACCCTGCGATTTATTCCAGAGTTAACACAATCACAAGCGAGCAACTGGAGCTTCATGCTTATGCGTATGAGCGGAACCAACGCGTTGATGCATTCCCGGGTTCGAGTTCACCGCCGCAACTCGCCGATGACAATGGACACGTTCCTGTTTTTCGATTTGATGGCGATGTTTTCCTTTTGACTTTCAAATGGGTCAATTCGTCGTCGGGCTTGGCGATATCAAGCGATCCTAACTTTCGATCAAAAATCGAGACCACTAGTCATTGCTTTCGCGTAAAACACGTTACTGATACCGTTTACGAATGGAGCCTTGACCTCGAACGTCCACACTCCAATCAACACGAGACAGGACAGGATTGAACGACGCCGACAGAACGAACGGATGAACGGAATCGTCTTGCGCCTTGATCGGAAGCACGCAAGAATCGATTGGTTTTGATACACTTCACTGTTGGTTGGGGGATAAACGGATGGCGAAGGGTTTTAGCGATGTTCATTCTGGTTGCGATTGTCGGCTTAATCACTCCCGCCGTGTTTCACTCCATCCACTAGTCGAGTGGGGCCATAAGTCATGTTAAGATGATTTAGTGGCCCCAGCAGAGCGTGCGTTTCCTACTTGCGGGCAGGGTGGAGCCGGCAGATTGCTTAGCGGTGGACGAATCCGTGACAGAATCTAATCCGTATACGTCACCACACGCCGTATCTTCCTCGAAGGCCAATTCGCGAGCCTTCGTCATTATTCGGAATTTACTGATTTACTCTTATCTGTTGGGCTTCTGCTTGATCCACGCGGCAGGTGCATATGTTTCCATTGCAGAAGCGGTTCGCGAGGATGCACTCAATGTGTGGTATTTTATTGGCTGTATAGTTTTACTTTTCATTGCCGTTGCCATCTTTTTTTATGCGACTGATCGTCAGCCGCAGCGGTTCATCAAAGGATGGCAGTCCCTACCGTACTGGGCCATCTTTATTGCGAT
>CBDUAB010000439.1:0-4531 GCA_965365045.1 uncultured Planctomycetales bacterium | reverse complement strand
GACTACGACCGTGTCATGCTGGCTCGCCTTTGTTTGCCCATGGCGCATGGTAGTTTGGATTTTGAATTCTGCAAAGCTTACTACGCACGGGTTACCGATCGCATGCACGGTCGTGTCGTCCGCTTATTGGTAACTCCGTTGTTGCGTGGTTTGACTTCGGTTCTGGGAAACGATCCATTTCTGCAGTATTTGAGTAGTTTTCGCTATCCATTGTCTGGTGAATTCGCCGTCACGGCGAACTTGGCACGTTCCAACCGAATTCCTAGTGATTGGGGATTGGAAGTTGGCACGTTGGCCGAAGTATTTCGAAACACTTCGGTAAAACGGATTTGCCAAGTCGACCTCTGCGTTGCCTACGATCACAAACATCAAACATTGTCGTTGGAGGATACGAACAAGGGTCTGATGAAAATGGCAACCGACATCCTGACATCGCTCTTTCGCACGTTGGCTAGTCGAGGCACGATGCTTCACGCGGGGCACTTTGCCTCCCTGCGTTCGACTTTTTTGCGCAACGCACAAGACGCCATTCGGCAGTACCATGCGGATGCTCTTGTCAATAGCTTGAAGTACGACCGCCACAGCGAGGAGCAGGCCGTCGAAGGATTTGCCCGTCAGATCGCGATTGCCGGTGAGATGTTTTGTGAAGACCCCGCAGGGGCCGCGGCGATTCCCAATTGGGCGCGTGTCTTGGCCGCTTTTCCCGATTTTCCTCGGCGATTGCGTGATGCGGCCCGCGCCGATGCGGAAGAGTTCGCCTAAGCAGAGCTGTTACCGATCGTTGGTTGAGGATCGCGGCACTCCGCCGTAGAATACCGATCCCCAGAGGCCTATTGTTTTGTGACAACGGCTCTTTGCCAGTCGGTCGCGCTCCCCCAGACGCGCGCTGTGTCGAGGCGCGGTACTTGGAGCTGCGAGTCGACTGTGTAACACTTGCCATTTTTATGCGGAACTTTCAACTCGAATGAGCGAACTTAACGAAGAGTGCGGCATCGTCGCCGTTTACCACTTGCCCAACACGGAGCCAAATTCGCTCTGTTCCGGCGAAGTATCTCGTCTGCTACCGCGGATGCTACTGGACATTCAAAACCGTGGTCAACTGGCGGCCGGCATTACGACGTACGATCCTAAACGCAAGCAACTGATCGACACTTACAAAGAGGTCGGTTCGGTCAGCGAGGTTTTCCGGCTTTCGCATCGTGGCAAGGCGGAAAGCTTGATGAAGGAATATGCAGGCGGTGCCGGTATCGGTCACGTTCGTTATGCGACGTGCGGCGACGAAGATCGCAGCTATGCCCAGCCTTTTGAACGGCATCATCTGCAAAAACACAAATGGTTCAGCTTTGCCTTCAACGGCCAGCTTGCCAACTATCAGCAGTTGCGGGACACGCTGTTGGCGGAAGACGATTTTCATCTCGCGCGCGAAACGGACACCGAGATCATCATGCACGAGTTGAGCCGTGAGCTCTCGGGTGACCGTCGTCCCTCGTTGATTGACGTCATGCGTAATGTGAGTCAGCGTTTTGACGGCGCCTACAGTTTGGTCTTTATCAACGCGCATGGCGAAATGCTGGTGGCTCGCGATCCACTCGGTATCAAACCGCTTTGCTACGCCCAAGACGGTCCTTTGTTCGTTGCCGCTAGTGAGAGTGTGGCGTTGGCCAATCTGGGCATTTCGATTGACCGCATCCAATCGTTGCCGCCTGGAATGGCGATAACTATTATCGATGGTGTGCTAAAGTTTGAACGTTTCGCTGAGTCGCCACGGCAATCGCACTGCTTTTTCGAGTGGATTTATTTTGCCAACGTTGCCAGTACGCTGGATGATCGCAGCGTCTACCTGGTGCGGACCGCACTCGGAGAGGAACTGGCCAAACTCGAACGAGAGGACGGACGCCTGCCGATTGATGACGGCCAGACAATCGTCGTGCCCGTGCCGGATACAAGCAAAGCCGCAGCGGATTCGATGGCATTTCAGCTGGGTATCCCTGCGCGGGAGGGGCTCATTCGCAATCGGTATTCCGGGCGCACATTCATCGAAGGCAGCAATGCACGCATTGACGCAGTTCGCGTTAAATACACGCCGCTGCGCCAAGTCCTCGAGGGCAAACGCATCATCCTAGTCGAGGATTCGATCGTCCGCTCGACGACGATGCGCGTATTGCTCGATCGGATTCGCGAAGTCGGCGGTGCGAAGGAGATTCACGTCCGTGTGGCTTGCCCGCCGATTGTAGCACCCTGTTTTTACGGAATCGACATGTCCACGATTGACGAACTGTTCGCTCCTCGCCACCTGCCGGAGGGGCGATTGACTGTGGCAGCACAAGAGGAAATGGCCCGCGAGTTGGGAGCCGATTCACTGCGGTATTTGCCCACGGAAGCTATTGCGAATGCCATTGGAATGTCTGCAGACAAGCTGTGTCAAGCTTGCATTACACGGACGTATCCAACGCCGCATGGCCAACGGCTCTATCAGCTGGCGCAGACGCAATCCGGCAACGGTGATGCAAACGGGCGGCGGACTTATGAATAGTTACATCAGCAGGACGACGCCTTCGACATCTCGCAGACATTCGTAGACCGCCAACACCTGCTCCGCGCATTGGATTTCCGGCTCGACGGTCACCGAGATATGTCGGCCCGCGGCTGTTTCGCGTACGCGGAACTCCGGGTCGACTTCAAGATTCAGTTCGCTGCGTATCTTGACCACGACGCGGGCAGCAAACTTGTCCACATTGCGACCGATAACCTTGAACATGACAGGCGTGGGGAAATCGTGCGTGTCGTTAAGCAATCGTAGCGATTCCTCGCGATCACTCGGCCCGGTTTGATGATCAATCGACATGTCTTGGTCATTTGGCACGAACGGTTTCGTCCACGCATTCAGCGATTGCTGACGCAGCGCTTTTCTCAAAAATCGCGCGATAAACGTTCTGGCCGTGAAGCCGCATGCGACGTTCGAAGTGTGTGCGGTAATCTAAGTCGTGTTCCGGATCGCGCGGGGTGACTTCAAATGGGCCGCTAAGTTGTGTTTCTTCGTCCATCATTTTCATGCTAGCTTGGAAATACTCTTCGACGTCAGTCCAAAAATGTAGCTGACCGCCTGGGACGAGTGTGCGTTGGATTTCCTTGACGAAATACTTGTCCATGACGCGGCGATGTTTGTGCCGGCGTTTCCACCACGGATCGGGAAAGTATACGTGTACTGTGTCCACCGAGTTGTCAGGTATGCGCATACTGAAAATCGGCCGGGCATCGCCGTGGATAATTCTTGCATTGGCTACGCCGGCGCGCAGCAGGCGGGCCGCAGTGAAGTACGTATACTTGCGGGCAATCTCTATTCCCAAAAAGTTCCGCTCGGGAAACTGCTGCGCGGCGGATTTTAGGAACATTCCCTTGCCGCTGCCAATCTCGATCTCCAGTGGGGCCGCGCGGCCAAAAATAGTTGCGGCATTCCAAGGCTGGGGAAGATCGTCGGTTTCCAGCAAGTGGTTTGACAGATCAAGATTGCGGTAGTTGTTACGAAGTGCGCGTCGTCCCATCGTCCGAATCCGTCATGCTGCCAAAATCAAATTGCCGTCGTAGTTCGGCTTTCCAGTCTTCGCCCGGCTCCGGTGTGCCCATCGCCAAGATCGGCGTGATCAAAACACCGAACAGAAAGCCACCAATGTGAGCCCACCAAGCGACGCCGCCGCTAAAATCGAGGCCTCGCATAGCGCCGAATCCTTGCAGTAACTGCGCGGCGAACCACAGGCCCAATACCGCCAGGGCAGGTAGGTCCAACACCTTAAAGAATATGATAATAAACACAAGCGTGCGCACGCGAGCCAGTGGATAGAGAACCGCATAAGCTCCCAAGGTCACGGCTACGGCTCCGCTGGCACCGATGACCGGCAGTGTTGCCGCGTCGCCAGAGGCCATCAGCCAGTGGCACATCGACGCAAAGATCCCTCCCGTAAGGTAAAAGAGCAGGAACCCGACATGCCCCAGCCGGTCTTCGATGTTGTTGCCAAATATCCAAAAAAACCACATGTTGCCAATCAGATGGGCAAAACCCGCATGGAGGAACAACGAAGTCACGAGTGTGCCGAGGACCTCGAACGGCCGTGCAGGGAAGACGATGTTGTTGTCCGGCTTACGCAAGCCCGGCTTTTCAGCGGGATCCGGGTAAAGGTTGTGTTTGATAACGAGTTGTTCATCGGTTAACTGCCCAAGGCGAACCGGAATGAAGCCATGCTTGGCCACCAGGATCCGCCGCTCGTGGTCATCGATTTGCAGTGATCCATACAGGACGACGCAGTTGATCACAATTATGCCCACGGTGACGATGGGCCAACGTGTTGTCGGGTTGTCGTCATGAAATGGGATAAACATTGACGGGCGTTCCTACGCCCTCACTTGGTTGTGCGCGATGAGAAAGCCGCCGAAAGTGAATCGACAGGTAGCGGTACACCCAAAATCTGGCCGTCAACAACGATGTTCTCGTCGACCACGCCTTCAGTACGAACGATGTTGGCCGGCCATTCGACAC
>CBDUAB010000438.1:0-4537 GCA_965365045.1 uncultured Planctomycetales bacterium | reverse complement strand
TAACTCCGACAGGCCGGCAGGAGACGGGTTCGTTGCGCTGCCAGCGAGCTAAATCTTCGACCACGACGGCAGCATCGTCGTACCGTTGGTCAACATCTTTTTGCAGGCACTTACGGCAGATGGCTTCCAGATCCGCATCGACTCCGGAAATCGATGGGATCCGTTCAATCTCAAGGATCGCCGTGGCAAAACTGTACGCCGCCTCTATCGCCGAGCGTGATCGGACTTTCTCGGCAAATGCATACGGCCGCTCACCAGCTAGAACCTCGTAGAGGACGATTCCAACTGACCAAATATCCGTTTTAGCATTCCATTGCCCGTCGATCTGCTCCAAACTCATGTAGGGTAAGGTGCCGACCAGTGACGTAGCGCCGTCAGCATTTCGCCGGCGGCGTCGCGCGCAACCAAAATCGGCCAAATAAGCAGTGCCTTTATAGTCAATCAGAATATTCGCGGGTTTAATGTCGCGGTGCACGACGTCCGACCTATGCGCATAGGCCAGCGCGGAGGAAATTTGCCGCAAGATTGCCACGGCCTCCCTTGGCGGAATGCGCTGGTTGATCCGCAACAACTCGCGTAAAGTCTGAGCTTTTTGACGATCCGGACCGGAAATGTACTCAAAAACGATGTAGCATCCGCGCGCATGTTCGCCGGTTTGGAACACGGTAACGAGATTCGGATGCTTCAGCTTGGATGCCGCTCGCGTTTCATGGTCGAGCATTTTTCGAGCGGCTTTCTTGTCAAGTTTGTCAAGCAACTTGAGAGCGACCATCCGATCCAACTTCGTGTCATGAGCCAAGTAGACAGAGCCGAATCCACCTTGGCCCAACAGACGGCGAATCTGAAAGTGATCGATGAACTCCGGTTCGTCGGGCGGCAATGCAGCGGCTGCATGGTCAGAGGGAATATTGTCATCCGAAATAATGTCAGCGGAAATATCCAGCGTTTGTTGTTGCTCGCTGGACGCAACTGGGACAGGACTGGGCTCGGAGGGCGTCGCGGGCGTCGAATGCGCATCAGACTCCACCGTATCCTGCAATGCGGGGATCTCCTTATTGTCACTGGCACCTACATCGTCACTGACAGCAACATCGTCTCTGAAAACCGCGTTGTCACTGAATTCAGTGAGAGCGTTGTCAATGTCACCGTTTCGAGCCATATCCGTGTAACGCTTGGCCTTCGTCGGCAGTTTGGCGGTCAGCCAATGCACCAGCTTTAGAGCTGACATTTTCATTCTGACGCTCGATTTCGGATTGCGTCGGCAAACTCGCTGGCAGACGCGTAACGATCGCCGGGCTCCTTGGCCATTGCGCGGTGACAAATCGATTCCAGGGCAGGATCTAGATCGGGACAGTAGCTGCGCAGAGGAATCGGATTGTTGGCGACAATGCTTCCCAGCATCGTTGCCAGGTTACCGGAAAACGGCATTGTGCCGGTCAACATCTCATACAAGATGACACCCAAGCTATAAATGTCGGTTGCCGGTCCAATCTGATCACCGTCACCACTGATCTGCTCCGGAGCCATATAGGCTGGCGTACCAGCAATTGCGCCCGTGACTGTCAAAAGCGTTTCCTCGCGATCGAAGCGGCGGGCCATGCCGAAATCGATGAGAAAAGGTTCTTCCTCTTCATTGATCAGAATATTTCCCGGCTTGAGATCTCGATGAAGAATGCCGCGGTCGTGCGCTGCCTGGATCCCGCGCGCCAGCTTCTCGACGATTTCCAACTTCGTTTCCACGTCCGTCTGATCCGCCTGTTGAATCCATTCGGCCAACGAGCGACCATCGACGTACGCCATGGTCAGGAAATATCGGCCCTCGTATTCGCCGACGTCATAAACGGGACACACGTTGGGATGCCTGATGGCCGCCGCGGCATGTGCCTCACGCATGAACCGCTTAACCGTGTTTTCATCGTCTTCGCGCTCGAAAAACGGTGTTTTCAGCGCGACATGCCGGTCGAGCTGTTTGTCTTTGGCGAGGTAAACGGCGCCCATCCCGCCCGCTCCCAGTTTCCTCTCGATGTGGTAGCGTCCAAAGGATTCTGGTAGGTCTCCATCGTTACCTTCGCCCGATGACATGAATTACACTTCCATGTTGTCGATCGCGCGCTGGACAAGCGGCCGGAATTCGTTATCGAACCAAGGTTGTTGCATCAGCCACTGATATCCAGCTTTAAGCTCACGATCTGGGAGGCCTGTAATTCTATGCCCGCCGTGATCGAAGGCCACGGCAAGTGTGAGGAAATAGAGACCATTCGCCAAGGTAACGGGCAATGTGGCGTCGTTTCCCAGTCGGCAAATGTTGACCCAATCTTTGACGCGCCTCAATAGCTCGATCGGCGGCGCCACATCCCGCATCAATTCACGCAGCGTTCCCGGACAATCGTACTCCAGACCGGCAAGGTCTCGGAGCGGGACGTCCAGTGCGTCCGAAAAGCAAACATCCAGTGCCATCTCTTCTGGATCCGAGGTGGCTTTCCCCAGCTCGAACATGGCGGCTAGAGGTGGCTGACCGTTGTTGTGCCGATGCGTCAATCGTTTCCAAAAGTCAGACTTCACGGGGTCCGCCTGCGCCGTTCCGTTTGGTATCACGGGTTCGAACACCACGATCGATCGAGTGCGTGCGAGAATTGACCGCAGCTCATTGATCTCGCGCTCTACTTCTTGTCGAATCGCGTGTTCGGCCAATTGGAATGCGGCCTTTGTGTCGCCAGACGTAGCTGTGTCATGAGCTTGCTGCGGCTTGTGTTCGCGGCGCCCGCTTGTTTCGATTCTTTTGTCGTTGAGCCGGGTGATGTATTCCCGAACCGACTCGCGCAAGTGACGCGCGAACTGTCGCTTGGCGGTAACAAGTTGGTTCATCGCGGCCTTTTCGTTGGCCAGTCCAAGCTGATTGGCGAGGTCACCGTACACTGGTCGTCGTGCATCATCTAGTAACGGTGCCACGATGCGTTGCTCAAATAGCCACCATCGCGTGATTTGTCCATTTGTTTCACAGTCGCGTTGCATCCGCGCCAAAGCTTGGGCAAGTACATCGAGGCTCCACGCTCGGTCGAAAGCCTGCCCAGGCGAGCCGGCGGGGGTAGATGTTTGGTCAGTCGGCATCGCGTCGAGGCTCGCAATCTCTCCAGGCGAGCGTTTGGCAGCCGTCTCGCGGCGATACTGAGAAATCGTGAAACGGTCGAGTGCCGTCAAAAGCAATGTGCGTAGTTTGCCTTTTTTTGGATCCGCAATGGATAAGAGCCGTTTGTCCAGAATTTCTACCATGAAATCTTGGATCAAGTCTTCTGCCTTTTCCGGGCTTAAACCCTTCGAGCGCAGATGCATATACATCGGCAGCCAATAACATTCCAGCAGCTTCCCCATCTGCTCGTATGAACCGGTCGCGGACTCGCGACGTGCCCTTTGCACGAGGGACCATCGGGTGGTTGGAAAACGGGGCATGATTGACCTCACCTCTCAGTATACGCAACCGACCTGCATGACGTCAAAACAGACGATCGTTGTACGTTGCTTCGATCGCGATACGCACTTTGCCGCGATTGCTGACGGTAAACGTGGCACCGTCCGGACCACGTTGTTCTTTTGAATCTAACGTTGCATCCATTTTGATGTCCATGGAGCGGCACGTTGCGATTTCCACCACAATGTCACCGCGGATCCGCACGTTAGGCGCATCGCCAACCTGCGATTCTCCAATCACCTCCGCGTCAAATACACCGCACTCCCGGCCACGCACTCTACGAATTCGCCGCAACGTCAGCGTGACACGATCAACTTCTCCCAAGCCGCTCGCCGCTCCAAATAGATCCGCCGCCAAGTGTTGTGGTAATTCCAAGCTTTCGCCCACCATCACGGTACGACCGTTTAGGAACTGCGCTAGAGGATTTGGCTGACCGACCCACTGCATGTTGGATCGCACGATCTCAAGCTCCTGCTCAGGAGGTGTGCTGCCTTGCAAATCCGTGACTTGCAATTCGCCGTCGACGCGAGTAACGAAATAGGATTTTTTTGCAACCGGTTGAGGGTGGCTCTTGGCCGTCAGTCCTTTGCCGACTTTCACGGTCGCCCGGGTGTATTTCACGCGTATCGTGGCGGAGGCGGGCGGATCGGCTTTCAGAACCACGATGTGCCGCGTTTGATCGTTCAGAATGTCGTAGTCCGAAGAGGAAATAGTTTGTCCAGATTGTTCATACGTTCTCGTCGCATTTGTGCGAATGGAGACTTGTTGTGTTATCTGTTGTCCCCTGATGACCGGTTGGGTAGCAAAGGTCACTGTTTTCTCTGCTGCAGCGATGGGACTCGCTAAAGGCAGCAGTGTACTGATCAAAAATAAACTAATACCGAGGCGTTTGGTGAACATCCTTGTCTCCTTCGTGACGGAGTCTCTCGTAAGTGATAGGCAAACATCAAAAGTTGCCGAATGGTCATCAACGATGCCGGGAATGTCAAGGCAAACTAGCCCGACGCGCGTCGGACTAGTTCGACTGTTTGAGTTCGTGACTAAGACCCCCGTGAGCTTGCCTCATGGGTG
>CBDUAB010000437.1:0-4541 GCA_965365045.1 uncultured Planctomycetales bacterium | reverse complement strand
CTTTTCTTCAAGTTGCACCACTCACTGATGCACTTCGTCAATCAGCGACTGGGTGTCGTTCCTGACATTGCCAGCCTGGAAGAGTTCGCCACTCTGCCGCCTGAATCTAGAGTGAAAGTCAGGAAAGCACTTCTCGACAAAATGAACCTGATCGAGTCATTTGTCGCTGAGAATCCAGAGAATCTCAGCGACGACGAGACCGACATTATCTTGTCGTGGCGCCATCAGGTGTTCGGTCGCTTTTACGCTTTCCGTCAGTTGAAGAAGAATATGGTCTTCCTTTCCATGGATGATCCGCCCGTCGCCTACGGAGTTGTCGCTCTCACGGATCCATTTGAATACTTGATCGGCCCCCATCTTCCGATGATGACTGAGGCCTTGTTGATGCCGTTCAAGGACAAGATCATCTACGATGGAATGCTCACCGGTTACAACATTACCTTTGGTGGCGGCATCAAACGCAGTCTGAACGACAGCTACCGTGAGGCAAAGGAGCGGCTGGGCATCGTCACATCCCTGCCCATCCAATCCATTCCGATGTCAGCAACGAAGACGACGAAGAAGCGAAAAACCAAAAAGGCAACAAGCTCTGGTTCCAAGGACGTGAAACCGGTGCTTGAAACCATTGTCGGTATGACCGCTGAATTCTGTCGCGAACACTTGAACGATGAATATGCGGAACTCTGCCGCAAGCTGGCGGAAAAGCTCTCGCGCAAACGTCCGTCACCGCTGCCGCGTGGCAAACCGAAGACGTGGGCCTGCGGCATTATTCGCACGATTGGCTGGGTGAACTTTCTCGATGACCGTACCACTCAGCCACACATGAAGCTCACAGCAATCGACAAGGCGCTCGGCGTCGGCGAGAGCACGGGGCAAGAAAAGTCGAGAGAAATTCGCAAGATGCTGAAGATTTACCAATTCGACGTGAATTGGACGCTACCGAGTCGGATGGACGACAACCCGCGGGCTTGGATGTTGGAAATCAACGGTTTTGTCATTGACGCACGATTCGCAAAAAGAGAAGTCCAAGAGGCCGCTTTCGAGAAGGGATTGATTCCGTACATCCCAACGGAACGGGAAACCCCCTCGGTGAAAGATGACAACGATCGCGATGTGGCCTCATCCTCCGGTCGGCTTTACCAGTTCAAAATCACACTGAACGAATCAAAGCCTGCGATCTGGCGGCGCATTCAAATCAAGGACTGCACGCTAGACGAACTGCACGAGCACATCCAAACGGCCATGGGCTGGACCAACTCACACCTGTACGAGTTCAAGATTGATGGCAATAGCTATGGCGACCCTGAAATGCTGGACGACGATGGCCTGTCGGACTCCTCCGTTACCAAGATCAGCGACGTTGTGCCAAACGATGGCGGAGGCTTCCGCTTTCTCTATGAGTATGACTTCGGTGATTGTTGGGAGCACGAGGTGTTGTTCGAGGGTTGTCCGCAGGCAGAGCCCGGCCAGCAATTCCCGCTGTGTCTTGAAGGCCAACGAGCATGTCCGCCCGAAGATGTCGGCGGTGTGTGGGGTTACGCGGAGTTTTTGGAAGCCGTGGCGGATCCGAATCATGAGCTGCACGACGAGTTACTTGAATGGAGCGGCCCGTTTGATCCAGATGCCTTCGACGCTGCCAAAGCAACGCAGCTTATGCGTCAAGGACTGGCAGCGTGGCACTGACAAACGCAGTCACGCAAAGGTAATCCATTAACTTAACGAACGTCGTGCATCAGTTTCGGGCAAGACCTTGAACCGAGTGCCCAACTTCAACGAGCGACTTGACAGCCGCTTCGAGATCGCCATCCTTGACGAGCAGATAGTCCGTATCGAACGTCGAAATGACGAACACGCTGATGCTTGCCGACGCCAATGTGCCGGTCAGTGAAGCAATCACGCCGACCATCGAAAAGTCCAGCGGACCGACAACACGCAGGCAACGCCATCCGGATTCGTGCTGAGTTTCAGCGGGGACGTCGCATTGCGGGCAAACAATTGATAGTTCATCCGGTGTGCGCGTGATCGACACGAACTCACCGATCGCCCAATCGGGAACTTGCTCGCGGGCATTTAGACGACTGATTGCAAAATTGCCAGGCAGGAGTTCGAGTGTAAAGGTTTTCATCGTCTCTTGTTTCTCTTCGTAGCCGTCGCAACGAAAGACTGGCTGCGGCGGGTACTTGGGGAACCGCTTATTCGCATGAGATAACTGGCACAGCAAAAACGTGGAGCCTGTGCCGGAGACAACTTTACGAACGTTGGTGCATGTGTGGCATAGCGAGTTCATCGACGGTGATCCTATTCCGCTTCGCCCCAAATCCGAATATCACCGTCTTCGCCAAGCTCAAGGTGAATGACGTTGGGATTGCAACAGACCGGACAATCCTCGACGTACTCTTGATTCGACCCCGCTGACGGATCGATGGGCACGACGATTTCTTCGCCGCAGTTGTCGCAGATGTAGGTTGCATCTTCATTCATATTCATGATTGTATTTGATAATCACTGATTGTAATGCACGTGTTGACCGGGCACTTGCCGCCGCCCGCGCCTGCATGTGACAATAATAGCGTCATTGCCGTGGGTTTATCGTATTTCGTCGGAGTAACAACAATGAATGAACCGCGACATAACAGCCGTCGAGCATTCCTCAAAAACGGCACATTGATTCTGTCGGCGACCACAGCGCTGCCATCAACGATCTTTGCGGATGAGAGTTCCAAGGCGTTGCGTGTTGGCTTGGTGACGGACCTTCACTACGCCGACAAGCCGCCAGCGGGAAACAGGCACTACCGAGAAACGCCAGACAAGCTGGCCCAAGCCGCTGAGCAATTGAGCAAGAAGCAGCCTGCATTCATCGTTGAACTTGGTGACTTGATCGACGCGGCTGATTCGATCGAAGTGGAGCTTGAATATCTGAAACATATCAACAAGGATTTCTCCGCAATTTGCGCCAACCGTCACTACGTTTTAGGCAATCACTGTGTTTACACGCTAACCAAGCAGGAATTCCTCGGCAACGTCGAACAGAAAAACTCGTACTATTCGTTTGAAGCCGGCCAGTTTCACTTCATCGTCTTGGATTCATGCTTCCTTGGCGATGGCGAACCATATGGCCGCAAGAACTTTGAGTGGAACGATGCCAATATCCCGGAGAGAGAAATCGAATGGCTGCGCGCGGACCTGAATGCGACTTCAAAGCAGACGATCGTGTTCGCTCATCAGCGTCTCGATGTGAGAAACGACTACGGAGTGAAGAACGCCGCTGACGTTCGTGCCGTTTTGGAATCGGGCGATGTGCTGGCTGTCCTTCAAGGCCACAGCCACGAAAACGACCACAATGAGATCGGCGGCATTCATTACTGCACGCTCGTCGCAATGGTGGAAGGATCTGGCGCGGAAAACAACGGCTTCTCGGTCATGGATATCGCCAACGATGGGACGATCCAAATCGAAGGCTTCCGCAGGCAGAACGACTACAGATGGCAGGTCTGATGCGGGATGCGAGATACGCGTTGCGAGATACGGGATGCGCGTTGCGAGTGGCGCGATGTGGATTTGGTGTGTCGCGTGACATAGGAGTGGATCCAATCGTCGCGCGGAAAAGAAGTCGCAACTTGCATCGCGCAACCCGCATCGCGCAACCTGCATCGCGCAACAGAAAACGGACCACTTATTTTTGAACGGCTCCAAAGTGCCGCTTGATAAAGGCCATCATAAGCTTCGTAGAGCTTTCATCACCACGGCGAACGCCAGTCTCCACCGTACAATCAAGGCCGAGCGAGTCCATCTTCTCCTTGAGTACTTTGCCAAAGCGAGGATGGTGGATGCCGATGCCCTGATTCGTGATTTCTGTGTCCATCTGACTGGCGTAGATAAGGAGGGCCGGAACGTCGTCCTTGCTCAGATGCGGCAGAGCCGAGATTTCTTCGAAAAGCCGGTACTTCTTGTCGGGTAATTCGTCGAGTTTTTCGAGATCGACGCCATACAACTGCGCCAACGCCGAATGCTTGTAGGTGTTCGTCTCCGGAAACAGATCACGAATGAACCGGGGATCGTAAGAAGTCTGACCGTTGTAGACCGCCATGCAGATCAGCCGAGTTGAATGACGCAGCACGGGGTCTCCGTTATCTGGATCAGCAAGATCATCGTGAAACCCAAGCCACAGCGAAAGTCCGGCACCGGCTGAACCTCCGGTCGCCGCAAGTCTCATGGGATCGAGTTTCCACTCTTTGACGTTGTGACGAATGAACTGAATCGCCCGCGCCGAATCAAGAAACTGTGCCGGCGCGATTGCCTCGTCAGACAGACGATAGGTGATCGCCACGACAGAGATGCCTGAGTCCAAACATTCCCGCAACAGTCCTGCGGCAACACTCTTGTTGCCACCGCGAAATCCACCACCGTGAATCGACACCAAAACAGGGGTCGGCTCGTCGGACTTCGCAAGCCAAACATCCATTACGTTGCGACGATGCGGCCCATACTTGACATCGGGATGTGTCGGGGAAACCCTCGTTTGAGCGTTTTTCTGTTGCTGT
>CBDUAB010000436.1:0-4545 GCA_965365045.1 uncultured Planctomycetales bacterium | reverse complement strand
ATTCTGACAGCGCGCCGCAGCGGCGAGATATCGTTTGATTTTGATTCCACGGTGGTATCCAACGCACCACGTGAACCAGCCGGCGCAGGACAACAGTTAGCTCAGAAGTCGAGCCTGACCGTGAGAGTGCCGGAAAGTGCGACCGTATATGTCAATGGCCGACACACCAATAGCACGGGCATGCATCGCGAATATGAATTGCAGACTAGGAAATCTCATCATTCATATCGAGTCCGCGCCGTCGTTAACAAGGACGGACTTGAGGTGTCGGAGACCAAGCTGGTGATCCTCAGTCCTGGCAGTAGCGCCGAAATGTCATTTGATTTTGACTCGGATATTGCTACCAACTCCGAGGCGGGAAGTAAAATCGTGGGTCCGGTACGGGGGCTCAAAGAGCTCCAGGCTGAATTTGCTAGATGGACGGTGCCACATTGAGCCTGGGCGTCGCCACAACTTTTTGGTGTGCGACGCGTCGTGGAGTAATGAAGCGGTCGACGTCTCGCCTCACTCAATATTTGAGCGTCGAGCTGAAGTGATGGAGCATTCCTTCATTTGTCCTGCTTGACTTCGGCTGCATTGCGCCAATCGGGCCATATTGTGCTCAACTCATTGCCTAGTTTCTGCAGCTCAATCCGTGCGTTCTTGACGTAATCCGGTTTATTTTCGCGAATATGGTGTTTCAACAATTCGTTCACTGCATAGGCGCGACGGTATTCCTTCAGTTCCTTCCGGGGTAGTCTCACTTCCTTCAGCTTTTCTTCCAAACCAGCAAGCATCTTTCGCGACTCCTGCTGGTTTGTTGCGTCGACGCTGGCCGATGCTACGATTCTCCATGCTTGTTGGGGCGTGAGCTTGTTGTCCGGATTTGGTATATGCTTTTTGATTTCATCTGGCAGATCGTCATGGGGAATATGTGTAAGCCAATAATGCGCGCTCCACACTACGAATGGGCGGACATCAGCGTCTGCTGCCAACTCTTGCTGTAATGTCGAATGGGCGTAGATCGACCCGCACACATCTCGCCAGATCGTTATTTCATCCGCGAGGTCGGGCGTTTCCGCCTTAAGTTTTGCGATTCGATCGAAGAGAGAGCCTTGGGCGTGTGCATGACCGTTGGAAGCTGCCCATTTCTCATCGCGAGCACGCGTCAACATTCGATCTTCGGCACAGGCTCGCTTCCACGCTTCGTCAACTTGGCGGCCAATTCTCGCCATTTGAGCCCGCAATTCGAGTACGCGCTGCTTGGATTGAGCATCAAGGGTGTCAGGAAGTGAGACCGCGACTCGATCCGAGGAGCCATTGTGGTCCGCGTACAAGGCCGAGAAAATCGAGACGATGACAATTGTAGAGACATGCATAATCCGTTTCCTCCCTGGAAATATCCAGCGTAGAGGCCGGTGATCGTATCGGAGTACGACCCGCTAATTACAAATTATACGAAGAGGACCAAGTTTGAATCGACGGCCTCGGAGGGCCATCGTACGACAGAATTCTGCAACGCTGGGGTGAACTTGCCTCAGTCTTAGAGCGAATCTGGGTCGGCAGCCCAGTCCCACCCGTGACCGTCGCATGTCCGTATTCGCTAGATGCGTCAATTCCACCGATACGGCGTCGTTGTTCCAACTAGGGGGCTCGCAGAAATCTTCGATACGAACTAGTAAATCAACGCCGCCCAGATTATCGTGTCTTACTAAGCGGCTGCCTTCAGCAATTAACGAGGCTAAATGAGCGTAAGACAATTCAGTCAATCAAAGTACCGCAACGTACATGCGGCGCGCAGGCATCGAGCATTCTCCCTCGAACTTCTTGAGACGCGGCTGCTGCTTTCTAATCAACCACCGAATATCATTCTCATCAACACGGATGACCAGCGTTCGGACACGTTGGATGTGATGAGCTACACGATGGATCATCTCGTTGAAGAAGGAACCACGTTTTCCAACAGCTTTGTCACCACGGCATTGTGTTGTCCGTCGCGGGCGTCATTGTTCAAAGGCCAGTACGCGCACAACACCGGAGTTTGGTTCACGACGCCTCCCACTGGTGGTTACGAGAATTTTGACGATTCAGAGACCGTTGCCACGATCCTTCAGGACGCGGGATACCGTACAGGTTTGGTCGGCAAATACATAAACGGCTATAACCGAGCGGTGCGCGACAGCGATGACCCAGCCAATGCACACATACCTGCTGGGTGGGATGATTGGCAAGCTCTGATTCAGAACAACTACTATAACTACACAATGTCGGAAAATGGACCCGTAAGGTCGTTTGGACAGCGTCCTGAGGATTATCAAACAGACGTGTTGGCAGCAAAGGCCAATGATTTTATTTTTGCCAGCGAAGCGAACGACGATCAGCCGTTCTTTCTTTATTTCGCCCCTCTGGCACCGCACCGAAAATCACCCACTACGCCAGCGCCGCGACACAAGGGTGCGCTGGATGGGATTGCTCCTTTTCGCCCGCCATCTTTCGATGAACCAGATATCTCTGACAAAACGAGTTGGATTAAGGACCTGGCACCGTTGACCGCGAGACATATTGATTACATCGATCAGGAGCGGCAGCTCCAGCTGGAAACTTTGTTGGCCGTGGATGAAGCCATAGCCGGAATGATGCAGGCGTTGGAGGCAAACAACGAGCACGACAATACGGTGATCCTATTTACCTCGGACAATGGTATTCACTTGGGCGAGCACCGCTTCAGTGGAAAGCTCACTTCGTACGAGGAGTCCATTCGCGTGCCACTCGTCGTCTACGACGGCAGAAATGTTGGGCAGCGCCAGTCGGACAAGCTGGCTCTAAACATCGATCTGACACCCACGGTTTTGGATTTGGCGGGTCTGCCCATTCCTGAAAACATGGATGGTGAGTCCTTGCTGCCACTAATCCGGGGCGAGGATGTCAGCTGGCGCAACGAGTTTCTCGTACAGAATTGGATACCGGACAAATTCGACGCCAACGGTGACGGAATTGTTGATGATTTGGCTCAGACGAGCCAGCTTGGACTGCGCACCACGGAATGGATGTATATCGAAGATCTGGACACTGGTGCATTTGAACTTTACGACATGCTGAATGATCCGTATCAGCTTACCAACATCTACGGATCCCCGGGACTCGAGCAAATAAGTTCATCGTTGGCCACGCGCATGGCTGAATTGATGCCCGCAGATCAGGCAGGGCCTATCATGTCCGGCGCGGCCATCGAAGGCGGGGCAGTCGGCACGTCGCCTCTCCGGTTACGGGCAACGGTCTCCGACGTGACGACCGGATTGCGGCACGTGCGATCCCCAGAGATTTTTGTCGACTCAGTGGGCAGGTTCGGGGAAGGCATCCCGCTGGTACCGATAGATGGACGATTTGATAGTCCAACCGAGGAGGTGGAACTCGTTTGGACAAAAGATGTGTACGCTCACTTCAGCCTGGGACCTCACACGGTCTATCTCCACGGACGAGACACCGCGCTCAATTGGGGACCGTTTGTCACTCTGAATGTCGATACGAGCGTCCGCTACGACGACAAAGACAACCTGATTGTACTGGGGACATCTGACGAAACATCAGGAGATAACATCCGAATCACGCCAATTCAGAATCAGATTCACGTTATTGTCAACAGTACTGACTTGGGGACGCACAGGCCGCCCAGCGAAAAGATTGTTGTCTACGGCCACGCTGGCAACGATACGATTACGCTACAAGGTAACATTCCTGGCGAGTTGCACGGAGGGGCAGGCAACGATCAAATCAGGGGAGGCGCTGGTAATGACATCATCCGCGGCGATTTCGGCGATGATTTACTGTACGGTAACGCGGGCGACGATCTTCTGCACGGTAGCTTCGGAAACGATCGATTGTTTGGAGGAATCGGCCAAGACGACCTGAGAGGTCACAACGGTGACGACCGTTTGGAGGGCGGTGATGGGGCCGATCTGCTTCGCGCGGGAATCGGAAATGATCGGCTGTCGGGAGGGCCTGGCGCGGACCGGCTGTTTGGCTCGGACGGCGACGATACGGTATTCGAGACGGGTGACGTCGATTGGCTTCTTGAAACAAATCGACTTGTCGGCAGGGAAGCGGATACTCTCAGTCAGATTGAAAATGCCGTCATCGCTGGGGGCGTTAGCAACAATCATATCGATGCGTCCCAGTTCGCTGGTCGAGTGACCCTGAAGGGGTACGGGGGAGATGACATACTGCTGGGTGGGGTATTCAACGATGTCATCTACGGCGGAGATGGCGATGACACGATTCACGCACGTGCCGGTGACGATCTGATTTATGGTCAGGAGGGCGATGACATCGTGTACGGCATGATGGGCGACGATATCATCGTGGGCAATTCAGGTGATGACAGAATGTTTGGTGGCTTCGGCGACGACCGTCTCTTTGGCGGTCCCGGCATCGATCGTCTATTTGGAGACCAAGGGAACGATACGATGGTCGGTGACGAAGGGAATGACATTCTTCACGGAAACGATGATGCCGATCGGATCAACGGGGGCACGGGTGACGATGTCATTTACGGGCATGGCGGCAACG
>CBDUAB010000435.1:0-4578 GCA_965365045.1 uncultured Planctomycetales bacterium | reverse complement strand
TATGGTAGCTATCAACCTGATTCACCCGCGGCACAAGGCCGCGGGGGTCTAAGTCGATCTAGCCCGACGGGCTAGATTCGCAAGCAAACCATGCGGCTGATCTGACGAATGAATGAGTAAACTTTCCGCCGGTGATCGGTTCTTACTCGATCAAGTCCGTGGCGGTGACGCGGCGGGCTGGGCGCAGCTTGTATCTAGGTATCAAGGACGTCTATTGGCGTACGCACGTGCGCGTTTTGTCAATCACGCTGACGCGGAAGACGTCGTCCAGGAGACCTTCCTCAGTTTTTTGCGCAGTTTAGGGAGCTTTCGCGAACAGGCGAGCGTCGAAACGTTTTTGTTCGGCATCCTGCGACGACGGATCATCGATCGCGTGCGAACGCGGGGACGGCAGCACGATGTCGCGTTTTGTACATTACAGGGCGCCCAATCATCAACCGATGATCGCAATGACGAAAATATGCTCAATCCAGTGGATTCGAAACCGACGGCGAGCTGGTATGTGGCGAGGTCAGAACAATCCGATCAACGGTATGCCGCGCTGGATCACGCCGTGACGAAGCTGATCGGTAAGTTGCGAGAAAGTTTAAACTTTCGTGACTTGATGATTAGTGAGATGATCTTCTACGCGCAACTACGCAATAAAGAGATCGCCGATTTAATGAACATCGACCAAAAGCAGGTTGCTCTGATCAAGCATCGTTTCATAAAAAGATTGCAAGCTGAAGTGGCTGACGTTGAGGACTTGGCCATGTTGAGCACCGACGGTGACACGCCACGCGATAATCTACTAACGCGTGTCTGGGAGGCGGCTCGTCCGAGTTGCCCCAAGCGTTCCACGATCGGCAAGTTTCTGCTCAGTACGCTGGACGACGACTGGCACGAGTATGTGCGGTTCCACGTTGAGACACTGGGCTGCCGTTTTTGCCAAGCCAACCGCGATGATCTCGCCGCCGAACGAAAATCCGGGGACCGCGAAGTGTTCCGGGAGCGGCTATTTCAATCGACGGTTGGTTTTTTGCAGCGACCGGGGTGAGGCTTGTTGGTCGCAGGTAGATTAGCGCCCGTAGGAGAATGACTAATGTCTAAGGCCTAATGCCTAATGCCTAAGGAATGACTAATGAACAATGACTAATGCCAACGTGCGTATGTAAAACGAATAAAGTGAGGGTGCTCGAGCAATCGGGAATCCTCGCGCTTTCCGCTGAACCGATGTTCATTCGTCATTAGGATTTGGGATTTCCTTAGGCATTAGGCCTTAGACATTAGTCATTCGCGCCAGCGCCCCATCTTCTGCGAGGTTAATCTTCCCGTAAAACGACGGTTTCTCCCAACAGCCGCGCTGGCTTGCAGTCAGAGCTCGTCTGCGACATGATGGCGGATTCGTTCGATACTATTGCCCTCATACTAATTCCCCAGTGAGAGACTGATTCCGTGACAGCTACAAAACAGCTCATTCGCGTCGGACATAGCCCGGATCCGGACGACGCCTTCATGTTCTACGCTTTGGCCAAAAACAAATTGGACACGGGTGAATTCGATTTTCAGCACGAGCTGGTTGATATCGAGACGCTCAATCGCCGTGCATTCTCGGGTGAGCTGGAGCTGACCGCCGTCAGCATTCATGCTTACGCTTACCTGAACGACAAGTACGCGATTTGCTCGTGCGGCGCCAGCATGGGGGATCAATATGGCCCGATGGTCGTGGCACGAGAATTGATTTCGTTGGGTGACTTGCGCGGCAAGATAATCGCCGTCCCGGGAACGCTGACTTCGGCGTATCTATCGCTGCGTATGTGCTTGGATACGGACTTTGAATATGTTGTTGTACCGTTTGACGAGATCATTCCGGCGGTCGTAGCTGGCCAGTGGAACGGCACACAGCTCGACGCGGGTTTGATCATTCACGAAGGCCAGCTCACCTATGGTGACAACGACTTGAAGTTGATCGTCGATCTCGGCCAGTGGTGGTACGAGCAGACGCAGCTTCCATTGCCGCTAGGTGCCAACGCGATTCGTCGCGATCTGGGCGGGGAGAAAATAGGTCAGGTCACACGCTTATTGAAGGAGTCAATTGAATACGGTTTGGCGCACCGCGAAGAAGCGTTGGAATACGCGTTGCAGTATGGACGTGATCTGAATCGGGGCAAAGCCGACAAGTTCGTTGGCATGTACGTCAACGATTGGACCGTCGATTTCGGCCAGCGAGGTCGCGAGGCCGTACGCCTCTTCTTGGAACGTGGCCATCAGGCTGGCGTCATCCCGAACCTGGTCGCGCCAGAGTTTGTCGAACCGGCGTGAGCAAGTGAAATAGCTTGTGCGGCGACCACGACCTTTCCACACGCAGACGTTATAATTGCTCTAGATCGATTTCGTTGGTCGTACGGTACACTCTTTCAAACCATCGCATTCTTTGCTATTTCACGCCCAAAACATTGCGACATATGACTTGGCAAAACGAATTATCCCGTGTCATTGATGAGCTGCTTGACGAAGTGGTGACGTTGCGTCGCCATCTCCATCAAAACCCGGAAGTTTCTGGGGAAGAATACGAGACGAGTTTACATCTCTACCGGTTGCTGGGTGACGCTGGTTTTACGGTTCGCATGGGAATCGAAGGCTGTGGGGTCTTGGCGGAATTGGCCGACGATCATCCTGGGCCGCGTATCGCGATACGGGGCGACATCGATGCCCTGCGTATTCAGGATGAGAAGCAGGTCCCGTACGCGAGTCAATGTCCCGGCGTGATGCATGCTTGCGGACACGATGCTCATACGTCGATCGTCTATGGTGCAGTACGAGCAATTCAATTTTTAGCGCAGCGTGATGTACTGCCCTGTGCGCCTTGTGTGAGGGCAATATTTCAGCCCGCCGAAGAGATTTGCCAAGGCGCTAAGCAGATGATCGAGGCGGGAGCGATCAAGGACGTTGATGCCATTCTGGCCAGCCATGTGGATCCCACGAGGCGAGTTGGACAAGTTGGTTTGCGTGCCGGCGTTCTAACGGCGAACTGCGAAGACATGTGCATTGAAATTAAGGGCCACGGTGGCCACGCAGCTCGACCGCACGAAGCCCGTGATCCGATCAGTGCCGCGGCGCAGCTGATTAATTGGTTGTACGTGTATCTGCCGCGCTCGACCGACAGCCAGGATGCCGTAGTAATCACAATTGGCCGCATCGAAGGCGGGCACACTTCGAACGTGATACCCGAGTCCGTTCGTCTGTGGGGTACACTGAGAACGTTGGACCGGTCAGTGCGCGAGCAGTCGATGCAACGCGTCGTCGACTTGGCAAATTCCGTCGGCAGCGCCACAAATACGGAGGTCACGGTTACGTTCGGTGTTGGTTCCGAATCGGTCATCAACGATGCCGAGTTGACGGAGTTGTTGCGGGAATCGGTTGTCAACGCATTCGGTGCGGATCATGTCGAGATGATTGGGCGGCCGAGTATGGGCAGCGAGGATTTTGCCTTTTACGGAGCGCATATTCCAGCAGCTATGATACGCATTGGTTGTCGATCCGATCGCGTGCCTGGCGCGCTGTTGCATACTCCCCAGTTTGATATCGATGAAGAAGCCTTGCGAGTCGGAGCGCGTGTATTGGCGGAGACCGCAATCCGCTGGCTGGTTCTGCAGGAGATGGGGGATCGTTCGAGGGCAGAAGTAGATGCGGCGGGAAATGACTAATGACTGATGTCTAAGGAATGACTAATGACCAATGACTAATGACCAAACGATAACCTCGGTAAATGCCGAACACCACGGCAATGTTCTTGCGTGTGAAATGGCTACGGAATGGGAGATCGCTATTGGTATTTAGGATTTGGAAATACTTTAGTCATTAGGCCTTAGTCATTAGTCATTTACGTAAAACTACGCGTCTCGAAGTAGGCCTACAATACAAGAAAACTTCGAGGCAGAGCGAAGGAAACTCGCATGGGAAAACTGGAATTTCGCTCGAACTCCATTCCCTCCTTGGGCGTTGAATTGGAGCTAGGTTTGGTCGATGCCCGGTCGCTGGCTCTGTCGAGTTCCGTGGCTGATTTGCTGGCTAAGGTTCCGAAGTCGGCGGAAGACCGATACAAACCGGAATTGATGCAGAGTTGTATCGAGATCAACACGGGCATTTGCAATACGGTGGACGAAGCCAAGCACGATTTGACAGCCAAGCTCACCGAGCTTGAACAGATCACCGATCAATTGGGGCTGCGTCTGTGGTGGGGAGCGACGCATCCCTTTTCATTGTGGAAAGACCAGTCCGTAACGCCTACCGAGCGGTATCACGATCTGGTGAATCTGCTGCAAGAGATGGCGCGACGGCTGGTGACATTTGGCTTACACGTTCACGTCGGCGTCGATTCTGGCGACAAGGCGATCATGATTTGCGACAGAATCATGCAGCATCTGCCAACATTGTTGGCGCTGTCGTGCAGCAGCCCGTATTGGGAACACCGTGACACGGGGCTACATTCCCATCGCTCGAAAATCATGGAAGGCCTTCCGACGGCGGGCCTGCCGACACCGATGCGGAACTGGAGCGAATATGTGTGGCTTGTGAACCACATGATCGACACTGGGT
>CBDUAB010000434.1:0-4581 GCA_965365045.1 uncultured Planctomycetales bacterium | reverse complement strand
AAGAGCACGATGATATTGGGTCGCTGCTCGGCGGCCTGAGTAACCCAGGCAGCGCAATGAAACATTAGGCAAGTCAGGCCGAAACGGAAGTACAGATTTGCGCCGCACATCGGTTAATCGAACACATCCTCTCACAATAGAAATAGAATCGGCACGCGCCGGTGTGAAACAGCCACGAAAAACACGAAGATACACAAACAAAGATTTTCGCGTATCGGTCCGTGTTTTTGTGTCTTTTCGTGCTTTTTGTGGCTATTCAAATTGTGTTTTCAGTTTGTGAATGTACGGTTGAAACCATGCCTCAGAGTTTACCGGCGCAGACCGCATCGTCGAACTGTTTTTTGTGTGGGCAGCCATGATTCCGCCACCAATCCGTCGCGGCTTCGGGCGTCCAGCTACCGGAACTTTCACATTCAAGCAATGCGTGTGCTAAGTCATCCGCAGATTGATATCGATCCTCTGGCTTCTTTTCAAGACAGCGCATCACGACGGCTTCAAGATCGCTGGGTACATCGGGGTTCAGCGCTGACGGAGGCTTCGGTGCTTCGCTGGCATGGGCGAACATCACCTTGATTGGCTTTTCGTTTTCGAACGGTGGTTTGCCCGTCAACAAGATGTACGCAACCACTCCGAGCGAGTAAATGTCGCTGCGCTGATCGGCATCTTCTCCTGTCGCTTGCTCCGGGGACATGTAAAGCGGCGAACCAATAACGGTCTGTTCTTGGGTGAGCAACGCATCGCCGTTTTGGCGCGACGATTGGACCAACCCAAAGTCAAGCAGCTTAGCGACGTCGAAGTGCCCACCGCGCCGGGCCGCGAAAATGTTGCCCGGTTTGATGTCGCGGTGAATCATGCCTTCGGCGTGAGCTTCGCTTAATGCTTGACACGTCTGCCAAATCAGATGGATCACACGACCCGCTGGCATCGGCCCGTGCAGGTCAATGATCTCCTTCAAGTTCATACCCGGCAAATATTCCATCACGTAATAAAGCGTGCCGTCATCGGCCCGGCCAAAGTCGTAAATATCAACCGTGTTCCAATGCGTCAGTCGAGCCGTCGCTTGCACTTCTCGCTCAAATCGGGCCAAAGCATTCGCGTCGCCAGCTTTCTCGGGGCGGATCAACTTGATTGCACACGGTCTCTTCAACAGCAAATGTTCGCCAACATACACTTCGCCCATGCCGCCGGCGTCGAGCAAATGTTTGAGCTGATATTGGCCGAGTTGTTTCGCCTCGAAAACTTCACGGCGTAAATTTCGCATCGTGCCGACGCCCCAAACCGCGGTACTGGCGCCTAGTGTCATGACCATGCCCATTTCGAGATACAGTGTGCGGTAGTAAGGATCACTCACGACGCGTAGAAAATCAGTCGACGTAAAACGAGCAAGAACCAGCAAGAAAAGAGGGGCCAATGCCATCGGAGCGATTACGGCTAAAGCCCGGCGCCACGAATTGGGAACGAACAATGCGTAGGTAAAAATCAGCAACAGCCATGGGCCGTAAATCGGCGAGATGTATTCTCGCTGGGCGGCCGCAATCAGGATTTGATAGGAAAACACCGCGAACATTAGCGCCGAACCGCCAAAGACCAACAGTTCGGCAACACGCAGATGCCGGCGGATGTGAGGACAGTTCGTGCACAACCGAATGCCGACAATCCCAGTTATCGCGACCATCGTCAGATGCATCCAGAACAACGCCTGTTCCAAACCTGTTTCGCTCGAACCTGGAAAGATCAGATTCTTGATGAAAAAAGCCAAGAAGCCGGCGAATAGCAGCAACGAGGCGATTCTCAAACGATCGCGCAATAAGTTCAGTGTCTCTTGGCTCAAATCGGGCCGCGTGCCCTCGATCAACTCAAGGCCACGGCGCGGGGCGGTGGTAACCGGTTCGCCCGTTGACGATGAGAGCTGGACCGTTTCCGCCAGATTACTTTCGTCGACTTTGCTGTCCAACATGTGAGTATCAGGCATTCGCGCACCACTGCGTCCATTGGACCTATTGGAGTATTATGTGAATCATTTTGAGGAAAGGCCAGCCGTTTTCAACACAATGAGCCGGGCGACACGCGGTCGCCCGGCTCTTGTTTCTCGTGATTGATTCTCTGCCTCCGAAATGGCAACCTAATCGTCGAATTGTGGCTCTTTGCCTTCGTATGCACGATAGAAATCCAGAATCGATTTCCGCAGCGATTCGGCAGTCTCTGGGTCGGCGCTTTGTTTGCATTTCATGGCGTTCACCATCACGGCATGCGCCGCCATCAGTTTTTTGCCGTAACCATCCGAGCCAGGCTTAATGCGTTGCGTCATGAAGTACTGAGCAATAATGTGTTGCGTATTCGTCGCGTGAGCTTCTTTGGTCGTCACCCAACGTACCGATTGATTGATTCCCAGAACATTGGCTTCCGAAGAAAGCTCTTCGGCGATCAGTTCTATACTGGTGATGGCCTTGGCGATCGTTGTCTGATCTTCCAGCATCTGTTCAAAGCGACGCTGATCCGCGTAGATGCCACACGGCACTTCGCAATGGGCGCCGACAAAACGCGTCGGAAGTAGAAGCAAGGCAACGCTGAGCAACAATGAACGCTTCATGTTAAAGTCTCCCTGGTTTAGTTTGAATTCGATACAAGAAACTGAAACGCATACAAATGGTAGCAGATGTCGTTCTCGTTCGACACTCGCCAGCAGGAAGAAATGTCGAGGAAACGAGCCCGGAGCACTCGCCAACGGAACGCTGCGTGTCTTTCCGTTTTGGCTTAACACGGCCTGCGGACGGCAATCCCCGGCTGTCAAAGGAACTTCACGGCCTCCGTTTGCCCGTGCTTTGGCTGCCGTTACCGCGACGACGCGCGGCGTGAACGGCGATGTTTGTCATCCTGAGAGAGCGACAGCGACCGAAGACATCTTCCAACGACGTCATGATGCGTGAAGGGGTTAAACCCGGCCATACTGAGTCTTGGACACGCTTCGCTCGTGAGTCTCGATTCCTCAATAGTTCCACGTGTCTTATGCGGGTGGTACGGATGCGTATGCACGGTTAGATTGAAGCAGGAAACGCGTTCGACACACGGGCGCGATCGCGAACTTGATGATCTTGGGAAAGCACTGACAATGTCGATTCCCGATTCGTTGATCAACGCATTAGCGGGCGGCCAGGTCGTGCCATTTGTTGGCTCGGGAGTCAGTCTGTCGGTGCAACGTGGACTGTTTCCCACTTGGCCTGAGTTGCTTGGACGTCTGGCGGATCGCTTGGAGGCCCAGGCCGAACCGAAACAAGCGCAAGTCGTCCGGTTGTTCACGGAGATGGGCGAGCTGAACAAAGCCGCTGACGAGGCGCTCGATGTCCTTGGCAACGCCGAATTTGCCAACGTGATGCGCGAATGTTTCAAGCTCGACCAACCTGGCGACGCTGATTTGTCGCTGGTCGAGGCGCTGTGGCAATTGAAGCCACGATTGATAGTCACTACGAACTACGACGATGTGCTGCGTTGGGGCAATCCTACGGTGGAGTCCATCGTCAATTCGCAACGCGGTGAACTGGCCGACCTATTGACGACGCCGTCCGTCGAAAAGCCGTGGGTCTGGCATTTGCACGGGCACGTTAAGGACGTGGAAAGCCTGATTCTGGCGCCCCGACAATACAATCCGCTGTATCGCGAATCGAAAGATGATCGGCACCCTTTCGCCGCCGCGCGGCAGCAACTGCGGAATCTGATAAGCAATCACCCGCTATTGTTCATCGGTTTTGGCTTGCAAGATCAATACGTGATGGACGCCTTGGCGGTCGTATTGGAAATGTTTGGCGGCTATCTGCGACCGAGTTACGCGCTGCTGAAAACTGGCGAGGCAGCGGCCGCGGATATCTGGAAACGACACAAAATCCGGGTCATTGAATTCGCCGACTATGGCGATCCACTGCGAGAGCTGGTCGACAAGCTCGTCGCGGGAATGAACGAGACGCCGATGGATGCCCGACAGGCCGCCCGTCCGGCAATCCCATCGACCTACGTGGATTGGATGCAAACGCACTGCGCCCGATTGGAATTGCTGGGGCTACAACCCCAACGCGGCCTACGCGCGACACTCGGCAGCGTCTATGTACCACTGACGACGACGGGCGAAGTGGAATCTCGAAGCAAGCGCCGACGGGCCGGGCTCGAGGCAGACGAAGACATTCACGAGTTCGCCGACGAAAAACGCCATGCAGTGCTGTTGGACTTGTTGGGTGAAGATTCATTGTATGTCTCCGGCGCACCCGGCTCGGGCAAATCAACGTTTTGCCGCTGGGTTGCGCTGCTGTCCAGCGCCGCGAAAACGCCAACACATCCGATCCCAGCTCCGGAAGAATTCCACGAAGCTCCGCATGACGATTTGTGTGGCAAACTGCCGCTGCTGGTGCCACTACGCGAATTCTGGAACTCGTTGCCGGACACTCCGGGTTACGCAGCGCTGACTCGCGGCGAACTCGAGTTGGCGCTGCGCGCGTGGGTTGACGCCAAGCAATTCGACGGCCTTAGCGGCCGGCTCGTCGACGAGCATCTGCGACACGGATCGGCGCTGGTGATCTTTGATGGGGTCGAGAT
>CBDUAB010000433.1:0-4584 GCA_965365045.1 uncultured Planctomycetales bacterium | reverse complement strand
GGAGTATCACCGGCAGCGCCGTCAACGAAGGATTGGGCAGCGGGCATTGGTCAATCGCATGCGGAGTAATCGTGGGCGTCTCGTGCAGCTGGATGCTGTTCAGAGGTGGTGTGCTCGCTTGGTCCGCAGGTCTTTTGGCGGGACTCAACTTGGCAATGGCCTTGCTCAGAATCTGGCACATCGAAAACCACTTCGGCAGTCTATTATTCATGGCTTTCGTGGCCGCCGTTGGCGCGAGCGTCTGTCGCACGGTTATGCTGCCGCCGTGCGTGCCGCAGACTGAATCGTTGGATGCTGATTGACCACACGGAAGAGTGGCCGACTCGCAGAGCGAGTCGGAACGCTTGCTCGCGAAGCGAGCAAGCCACGTTATTTCACAACCTCCGAACAAGCCATCATCACACCAGTATTGCGTGGTGAGGTGACATGCTAGCGTCAAGACCGGCAGCCGCCGGTCAAGCGGTACGGTCACTTCAATCGCCGGCTCGCCGCTCAAACCCACGGAGCTTCTCGCCGGTTGTTCCGATCACGTCAACACTGCCTGCGCGAACTGGCAGCTCAATCGTAATGCGCGCATGCTGTCGATGATTCCCAACGACGGTGTTAATTGGTTAACGCGACGCGCGGCGGCGGATGGAGTCAACCCAGTTTTGACAATCGAAATACGCACTCGGTTTTTAGCGCAACTCGGTCCGCAGTCTTCAAGGAACAGAATGATGAGATTTCGGACAAGGTTGGTCAGCCTGGCAATGTTTTTTGCCTTACTCACCGCCCTGGCGCCGGCGGGTGAGACAGGTAATCACACCGATCAATTTGAGTACGGGATACGGTTACCAGAAACTGGCGAATTGATCGATAAGCCACTTGTCTGGGAAATCGAGCAGCCCACAACCGGCGTGATTCGCAATGAATCCCCAACTCTAAGCCAGAAGTTTGACGACTTCGCTGGTGAATACGTCGAAAATCCTGTTCCAGCTACTGATTTGCACAAACAGATCAGTCACGTTCTCAAATGTGAAAACTGTGGCAAACCCAAAAAGGGCAAGAATGACGTTTGCTGCGATAAAAAGAAAAAAGAAGAACTCGCCAAGGCCGTGGCCAATGCTTATAAGGGCGGACCGGGCCCGTTTACAGGCCCTTTCTATGCCAACAATTTTTCCTATCTGAACGACCCTTGTTACTGCGATTGGCACCTTGGCGAAATGCTCAAGCAGCTCCCGCTGGGCTGCCACGGAAACGTTGATATCGGCGGCGAATACCGACTACGATACCACAACGAAAACAACATGCGCGGGTTGGGTTTGACCGGGCGTTCGGATGAATTCTTGTTGCACCGTTTGCGGCTCTACTCCGATATCAAGTTGTCGAAACGAGTGCGGCTGTATGGTGAAGTCATTGATGCCCGCAGTAATTATGAGGACTTTAATCCACGACCGATCGAAGAAAACTACTTCGATGCACTGAACCTGTTTGCAGATGTGACGATTGCCGACAACTGCCATGGCAAACTCACGGCACGTGTAGGACGTCAGGAATTGCTTTACGGACTCCAGCGACAGATTTCACCACTCGATTGGGCAAATACACGCCGTACTTTCGAGGGAATCCGTATGATGTGGCAAGGATCCAATTGGGACATCGATGGCTTTTGGGTAAATTTTGTTCCGCCTACGGATCTCCGCAATTGGGACGAGCCAAACTACGACGTGAAATTCTACGGCAGCTATGCCACTTACAAGAAAGCGAAAAAGGGGCGGAAACTCGAAGCGTACTACATCGGTTATGACAACAACGTGACGGATGCCAACTTTCATACGTTGGGTATGTACCTAGCCGGCGGTAAGAACAACTGGCTATGGGAAACCGAAAACTCGTATCAGTTTGGCGATTTAGCGGGCAATTCACACTCGGCCGGCGCTATGACTTTTGGATTAGGTCGTAAGCTCTTTCCATGCCTCAAGCGCTCACCGACATTATGGGCCTACTATGACTGGGCAAGCGGTAGCGATGTTGTTGGGAACGGATATTTCCACAACTTTCCGCTGTCTCACAAGTACCTCGGTTTCATGGACTTCTTCGGACGCCGCAACATAAAGGATATAAACTTCCTTATGACGACTCCGCTGACCAAGAAGATCAAGCTCCTGTCGTGGTTCCACATTTTCCAACTTCAGGATAACGATGACATCCCTTATAACGTCGCGATGGGGCCGTCGCCGGCCGGCCTCACACCAGTCGCCGGTCAGAATGACAATCTCGGTACGGAAATGGACTTTACGGTGTCTTACAATATGACTCCCCATACGAACCTGTTCGTCGGCTACTCGCATTTTGAAACCGGCAAGTTTTACCGAACGAATCCGACCGCTCCTTTCACGGGTGATGCCGACTTCTTCTATACGCAGTGGTTGGTGAGGTTTTGATCATGAATCTGGCTCACGGGGTCAAGATCTGTTCAATCACCGCGACGACGGCGGACGGGTCCGCAAGTGACACTTCGACGCTCGTGCGTGCTGCCAAGTCCTTTACCTGGCAGACGTTTTTCACCAGCTCATCTTCGCCGGCAATGACTGCGACGCGAAAGCCACGATGGCTGGCATACTTGAGCTGCGGTCCCAGTTTTTTCGGTTCGGGGTACAATTCAACGCCGATTCCCTGCTGGCGAATTTGATTGGCCAACTGCAAGTAATCGTGCAAGCGGTTGGCGTCGAAGTACGGAATGAAGACCGGCGCGGTCGTCGCGACCGACGCCAGCAAATCCATCTCCTCCAGGGCCGCCAGCAGACGATCCAACCCTAATGAAGCGCCGACGCCCGGCAACTGTTGCTTGGTATAAACGCCGGCGAGGTTGTCATAGCGTCCGCCCGAACAGATGCTGCCGATCCCTGGTAAGTCGCCCAAAAACGTCTCCACGATGGTACCGGTGTAGTAATCCAGGCCTCGGGCTATGGACACGTCTAACTCGAGCCGCTGCGGTGAAATCCCGACCGCCAGCGCCCCAGTCATGACTTGCCGTAATTGATCGACGCCGCGCTCGCCCGCTTCGCTGCCAGCAACGAGTTCGGATAATCGACCAAGGACCGATTCCCAGTTTCCCTTTATCTCCGCCAATGCCAGGATATTGGCGGCTTGCTCGCTACTAGCGCCCGCCACGGAGACCATTTCGGCGATGACTTTGTCACGACCGATCTTAGGCAGCTTGTCCAGTGAGCGCAAGATCAGCGTAGATTGTTCTTGGAGCTGATGCTTGTCCAATAACCCATTGAGAACTTGACGGTTGTTCAAACGGATGACAAAACGTTCAATACCGAGCGCCAACATCAGGTCGTGGATGACCAAAACCATCTCGATGTCGGCCACCATGGAAAGTGTTCCAATAGTGTCGAAGTCGCACTGATAGAATTCACGGTAGCGGCCGCGTTGGGTATTCTCACCCCGCCAGACGGGTGCGATATGATAACGTTTGAATGGTGTCCCGAGCTTGCCGATGTGCTGTGCAACAAAACGCGCCAACGGTACGGTCAAATCAAACCGCAGTCCGACTTGGCGACCACCGTGGTCCGCGAAGGTATAAAGCTGGCGATCGGTTTCCTCGCCGCCCTTGCCTTTGAGAATCTCGGCGTATTCGAGCGCTGGAGTATCGATTGGCGAAAAGCCGTAGGAGCGATAAACTCGCTTGGCGATATCGATCAACCGCTCGCGAGGGATCATTGTCTCCGGCAAAAAATCTCGAAACCCCTTTAGCGTACGTGGCGTGATGGTCATGGAGTTTCCTCGTTATCGGCAACGAGGTGATTACGAAAGGACTGGAAGCAACTCAGGCTCGGGGCTGCGGATGCTTTGCCCGCGTCGAGGACCCAAGACGGCTTCGGCATACTCGTGCACTTGCTCGGGCGTTTCAAAATACTGATCGTAAGTCCACTCGTCCTCATACTCGCATTTCTTGGTCGAATAATCACGGCAAATCTGTGGTCGCGTGAAGTAAATCCCGCAAAGGTTGTCATCCTGAAGATGTTTGCAGACTGTGTGAACCAGCAGATACCAACTGCCGTCTTCGATAAAAACGCTGGCCCGATCGTGCAATAGATACCAGCGGATGTAGTCGAACTCCTCACGGTCTTCGGGCGTGTCAATCGGCAAGGCAAAGTACCGGCAGCATTTTGCAGTGCAATAATCGCATAAGTTCTCATCGCCAATTTCCTTGCGGCTAGGTTTGCGATGCGTAACGGTAGCCATAGGTTTCTCCATGCTGAAAGTTTCGACAGAGCCGGTCAAAGCTATTATCGGTTGTATTTCGAGGTCTCAAACGTAGCAAAACAGGTGTTCCATTGCCAGCGGAAGGCCGATTTGGCCTTAGATTCCGGCTTGGCAAGTTCCGCGTGCATTCGCTACGCTGAGAGGCTGTGAAAAAATGTGGCCAGATGGAGTTGCCTAAAAATTAGTCTCGCTGAGGTGGTGAGAGTCGTCCAATGTAGTCATCACGCTCCCGCGTGATGCGAACGTGACCATCGAGGTACGGTCACGAAACCGGTCCGTCGAATCGACGTTGCCTTAAATGTCGCGATGCTCGTGCTGGTGGAATGA
>CBDUAB010000432.1:0-4590 GCA_965365045.1 uncultured Planctomycetales bacterium | reverse complement strand
GCCGGCATCGAGCATCTCGGCGCCGGCTAGCACGGTGTCGCCGGTTTCATCGACTTCATCGGCTTCGTCCAGGGCAATAACCTGCGAGCCGCTATCGGGTTCATCGCTCGCGCTACCCTCGACAGGCGTCAGTAAGAAGTCATCATCGGCTTTGAGTTCTGTCGCACCGTCCGCGTCGAATTCCTCGTCGCCAAGTTCGATGAAGTCCGCTTCGCCCAACTCCAATGCTTCCACACCTGAGCCACCCAACTCGTTTGGTGTGTTTTCGAGCGAGATGCCGCTATCGGATGGAGTCGTTAAATTGATACCACTGTCGCTGGCATTCAACGTAACGTCGCTACCGCCTTCGAGCACATCGACGTCAGACTCCATGACATCCAGATCGAGATCGCTCACGCTGTCGGAATCAAGCAACAATTCATCGTCACTGAGTTCGAGCGAGTCCCCTTCGAGTGTCTCTGCATCTAGGATGATGTCGTCATCCTCGCTGTCGCCCCCTAAGTCATCGTCGGCCACGATGTTCGAACCGGCGGAATCACCTGCGAGACGCAACTCGCTGCTGCCGCCCGTCGAATCGCCAGACAGTTTTAGTTCACTTCCGCTGCCGTCCAGCAGTCCGCTGCCCGCCAACTTGATTTCGCTGTCGCCCGCCAAGTTGAGATCACTCGTCGCTGCAATTTTCAGATCGCTACCACCCACACCGCTCGGACTGTCGATTTCCAAAACCGGTTGGTCGTCAGCTTCGATCGATAGCTCGTCTTTACCAATAATTGTGCTGCCGGCACCGGGCTCCGAACTGCCCAGTTCCTCTTCGCTGACAAGCACGGAATCGGGGCCGTCGGTATCTTGCTCCTCGTCCTCGACTGTCATTTCGGAGACGTCGATCATTTCATCCAAATCGGCGTCGACATCAGCTATCTTGGGGAGACTCCCGGAACTGGCTGAGCCTTGGGCTGAAGGTGCTTTCGCGTCTAACTCGACACCTTTTTGCAAAGCAAATCTCTCCAGCTCAGCCTCCTTGAACTTCCACGTCGAACCGTCGCGATAACCGAACACCTGGTTTCGGCTACGCGCCTCGAGTAGTTGTTCTGGGGTCATGCCCAGCTGTGCAGCAGCGTCGTCCAACGATACCAACTTAGCCATCGAACAAACTCCAGCGTATTAGCGAGTCATAAATAATTCTGACTCGCGTCTTATCGATATTAATTGCCTTCCGTCATCGCCCGAACTTCGTTGGGCTTTGGCGGAAGCGAATTGAAGTCGTCCAAAGACATGTCCCAGCGCACATTTCTTACACTACGCAGAGCAATCCGACCGGCCAATGTGTCGACTTCGTAAACGGCCAAAGTGTAACGCGGCTTGTCAAAAACAATCACGCGTTGGCCTGCCTCACCGGCAGGCATCCCCATGACAAAGACATCATCGCCAACGGGGCTCGTCAGGTTTGTCGTCTGTCCTTGGGCCTGTGGTTCCGATTGCCAGCCGACAAACGCGAAGGCCACGAGTCCAGCTCCTAACACCATGCCTGCCAACGTGTCGCGCATCGTTTTCCTCCGTGCTGTATTTGATGAGCAGCTAATCCTTATGGTGACACGAGTTGGGGCACCATATTCATTTTAAGAGGGGCGCCGTCTGATTCAAGCGAAATTGGGTGCCGATCTTCGTCAGTAACACGTTTTCCGCTATTTTGAGACATGGCGCGGTTTCCTACAACCGCTTTGACCAGCATAATCCGCCGTGGGTTGGAAGAGATATGGGGCTATTCCTGCCCACAGAACGGGCCGTAAAGTCGTAAGAGCAATGAAATATCTCATAATGAGTCATTCCTGAGCACGTCCAAAACAACAAACGAGGTACAACTAGAAATGCCCTATCGTGTTACAAGAGAAATTGACTTTTGCTACGGCCATCGCTTGCTCAATTACGAAGGCAAATGTCGCTATCTTCACGGCCACAACGGGCGCGCCGTCATTACGATCGAATCACCGGAGCTCGACTACCGTGGCATGGTACTCGATTTTAGCGACATCAAGCATGGCGTCAGCGGGTGGATCGATGCCAATCTCGATCACCGGATGATCTTGAATCGCCAAGATCCAGTCGTCCCGCTGCTCACGGACATGGGTGAACCTCTGCATATTATTGACGCGAATCCCACCGCCGAAAACATTGCCAAGGAAATCTTCGATTTCGCAAGCGGTCAAGGTTATCCGGTGATACAGGTGTCTTTGTGGGAGACACCGCAGTGTTTCGCGACGTATCGGAAAGAGTGATCAGGGGCCAGCGGTCAGGGATCGGGGGGCTGGTCTGGGCTGGTAAATTCCTCGAAGCCGTTGCTGGAGCTTCTGTTGCGCAGCAAACGAATATCGAGCAAGGAGTGACGAAGGATGAATGAATGCAACAACAAAATGTGTGACTTTGACCATCGTTGCTATTTCTCGCGCTCGCCCGTTGCCGGTCCCTCGGCACCTCTACATTCGTCACTCCTTGCTCGATATTCGATATTCAAATCCTCATGGTAATACGCGACAACCGCATGACACTCCACATGCCCTAAATCCTACAGTCCTCGGGTTTTTTACCAGGCCAGGACTGATCCCCGGCCCCTGATCCCTAACTTCACCCTGCGTGAAGTCGCGCTTCGATCTGACGAATTGCTTCCTCGGCAACGCAATCACTATCCAGCATTCTGACCATTTGGCCTTGCGAACGCCAACAATTGACTTTTCTTTCCGCCGACACCACCGTGCTATGGCTGCGCCGCCCAAAGAATTCACCGATTTCGGCCAAGCCTGCACGTGTATATTTGCGTGCCAACCACATCGCCAACATGCGCGGATGCGAGACACTCCGCGTGCGACTCGCCGAACGCAGTAATTTGGGTTCCATGCCAAATGTTTCGCACACGACGCGTTCGATATCTCCCAATTGTACGTGACGCGTGCTCGATCGGAATATTTCTTCCAGCGCCTGCCGCGCCAGCGACGATGTGATTGGTAGCTGCAAGGCGGTTCCGGTGGCGGCCAGCCGATGCAGGGCCCCGTAGAGTTTACGCACGTCATCCGGCAGCCGCGTGGCAATCAGCCGCAGCACCTCCTCGGGCACGTCGATCGAGCGCGATTGTGCCGCACGTTGTAAGATCTGGCAGCGCGCTTCCAGCTCGGGCGGCTGCATGTTGACGACCAGGCCGCCACAAAGTCGATTGGTAACTTCGGGGCCGAGCTGCGTCAATTGGCTCGGTGGTCGATCCGCCGACAAGGCGACTTGCCGGCCATCCCGAGCTAATGAATCCACGGTGTGCAGCAATTCCGAGATCGTCGCCTGCTTACCGACAAAAAACTGCACGTCCTCGATGATCAGCAAATCAAGACCGCGGTAGCGACGGCGAAAATTTGGCAAGCCGCGGCCATGCAACGACTCGAGGAAGTAACTAGTAAACTGTTCGGCCGTGAGATAGACGCAACGGCGACGTTCCCGCTGTCGCCGAACGCTGCTCCAAAGACCTTCGAGCAAGTGACTCTTGCCAACACCGGTTGGCCCGTAGATGAACAACGGCGAGACAGCGCCAAGTTCGCGCGACACCATTTCCGTCGATGCGTGTGCAACGCGATTTGCATCGCCAACGACAAACGTGGACAAACTGGCAAATCGTCTCGCTGCCCGCGAAGAACCGACCGCCGTTGACTGTCGCTCACTTGTAGTCGATGACTGGCTAGTATTCGTTGGCCGCGACGATTCGTCGGACGCCACCGCCGCATTCGTCGCCGGAACTGTCACCGGCAACGTTTCGTCGACGCGTAACTGCAGATCCGCCTCAGTTCCGACGACTTTCTTGCACGCCGCCTTGAGGTCCTTGTGAAAATTAGCGCGAATCCATTCCAGGCTGAACGGCCGAGCCGATGCAATTCGCAAGACGCCGTCAACAAAAGACAGGCCTGTTTCTGAAATCCAGAGATCGTATCGCTCGCTACCGATTCGCTCGGCAATCGCTAAACGAATTAAAGACACGACTTCCGTCTCGTGATCCATCACCACGTCGTCCTAAGTGCGCACCGCGACCGGCAAAATTAAAGAACTTAAGCTCGTACTAGGCTCTGTGAATGCCCTCGCAAGCCCGGCACAAAAAAGGAGAAAATCTGCTTGGTCGCAGTTGTGTTCGGTTTCAAATTACTTAACTTGAGGAGCCGATTTTACGATTGCCAGCGGACGTGTCAAACCACCGTAGGGGCATGTCCAAAAACTTTTAGGCGAACCACGTTTGGATTGTTTCAAAACTGCCGAAGTTTAAGGGGTTCTCAACTCGTGGTGCCTGAAAAAAACTTTTCTCAGAATTGCTGATTCCGTGGAAAAGCTGTCACGTGACGGCGGCGCGCGCTAACGAGGCCGCGGAGCGTGCAGCAAAGTAATTAGCAGAGCAGGCACTTGTCGCGACTGGAAAGCGTGTCACAAGTGACTAATGTCTAAGGACTAAGGAATAACCAATGCCCAAATACAGACGACGTGTAGAAATCCGAATACGAGTTAATTAATGTAATTCCTAGAAGAAACGACGGTGTATCGTAATTAGGTTTTCGGATTTCCTTAGTCATT
>CBDUAB010000431.1:0-4600 GCA_965365045.1 uncultured Planctomycetales bacterium | reverse complement strand
AAGTCATAAGCGAGGCGGACGATCTTGACGTTGGGCCAGATGTAAGCCATTGCTCCGGCTAGAAACAAAAGAAACACCAGCAATACCACCCTGAACTCCCGCGATGACCCATGTATCCCGCGCTGGACTCCGCGCAGGATGAAATCAGTTCACAACTTGCGGAAGTTGAAAGTCGCGAGCTTGGAAACATTGACATCGCTCTCGAGCGAATTCGCGAAGGCACGTATGGAGCGTGCGAGGGTTGCGAAACGTCGATTCCCTTGGCGCGACTCCAGGCTTTACCATACGCCACATGTTGTATTGACTGCCAACGTGAGTTGGAGAAGCAGGGAGTCGACACGAGCGGTCCGGTTGACTGGAGTGCAGTTTTCGGCGACGGAGATACGACAATCGCAGACATGGAAATGGATCTATCCTAGTCCGTCCTACTGCTGGCGAGAGTCGGAAGGCAACTGGCGGCGGCAGACAGACCGATGACCCCAGTTACGGCTGGTAAACCTCATCGGCTCTTTCAGGGAAGAAAGGGGGGGGGTTGCCACATGCTTTCTATTCGTTTGTGTCTTGTCGCATTGCTGCTCGTGATTACGGGCCTTCAGCAGAACATCATAATTGGTGTTCTCTCGGCTGAGGAACCTACGACTGGCCCGCTGCACGACAGCATCGTTCCTCACGTTGCCTCGCCTTTGATCGATGCTGGTCCACGTATCAAATCGAAGCCGCAGGCTCCCCGTACGGAAAGGGACCGACATTTTGACGAGTTGGCAAAGATGGTGGATGCGTTCGAGTTGCGCAATGCCATATTGCGACGGGCATCTCGTTTTTTGCGGCCGAGCGTAGTGCACATTGAGGCGGAAAAAAACGCGCCGGAGAATAACGGCGGCGTCTCGGCGCCAGAAACTAGCGAACAGGACACGCGTTTACACGTCGAAGAAGCCGGGTCTGGTGTTGTGATCCGTTGGGATGGCAACAACTATATCCTGACAAATCGACACGTAATTCGTGGCGCGAAGTTGGCGAACATTCACATCGTTTTTGCAGATGGCCGGACGGTCAATCCGTCACGCATTCGTTCGGACGCAAACACGGACGTGGCGGTCATGGACGTCGGAATTGAGGGCCTTACGCCGGCGCGCATCGGCAATAGTGACAAAGTGGCCGTCGGCGACTTCGTTCTCGCGTTCGGGAGCCCTTTCGGCTTGAGCAACTCCGTGACACAGGGGATTGTCAGCGCCAAGGGACGGCGCGATCTTATCTTGGGCGCCGAAAAAGTGCGTTTTCAAGACTTCATTCAAACGGACGCTGCCATCAATCCTGGCAACAGTGGCGGCCCATTAGTGAATTTGCGCGGCGAGGTTATTGGTATCAATACCGCGATCGCCAGTGACTCCGGTGTGAACGCAGGAATCGGATTCGCCACGCCAATCAACATCGCTATGTTCGTTGGCCGACAACTCGTGGAACGTGGAACAGTAGCTTCGTCGTATTTGGGCGTGAAGCTCGACGCCGGTTTTACCGCGTTGGACGCCGAGGCGGCTGGCTTGCCGCAATTCTCCGGCGCTCGCATTACACGTGTCAGCGCCAGTTCGCCGGCGGAAGAAGCCGACCTGCGAGTGAATGATGTCGTCTTTCAGTTCAACGGCGTCGTGGTCGAAGACGACAATCATTTAATCCAGCTCATAGGTCTCACACCCGTTGGCGCAAAAGTGCCCTTCATCGTATATCGCCAGGGTGAACCGATCACGATCGTGGTGACGTTGCGGGCAAAAACATGAAGCGGCCTTTGGCCGCAACCAAATTAGAACAGGCACTCTTGTTTGTCGCGAACCACACGACGGGCAGGAGTGCCCATCCTGCGACAGGTGAACGCCGAACGTTTAAGCTACACACGAAGACTCCAATGCGCGGATCGTATGTTACTAGTTGACTACGCCCTAGAACCCTCGACATTGCAGACTGGCTTGGACCAACTGTGGTCGTTGGCCGCCGATAAGATTCTGTCGATCGAAGCCAACTACCAGCCGGCGACAGGGGCGCCCGTCTTCACGCGTGATGGCCAATACACATCCCGCGGCTGGACGGAATGGACGCAGGGTTTTCAGTTTGGCGCTTCGCTGCTGCAATTTGACGCGACGGACGATAGTCGCTTTTTGGAAATCGGGCGGCGCAACACAATTGAGCACATGGCGTCGCACGTCAGCCACATCGGCGTCCACGATCACGGTTTTAACAACGTCAGCACGTATGGAAATCTTCGACGGCTGATGCTCGAAGGCCGTCTGCCGCATAATGAACCCGAACTCAACTTCTACGAGCTAGCTTTGAAAGCGAGCGGCGCGATCCAAGCGGCCCGCTGGACGGAACTCGCTCCCGAAAAAGGCTACATTTACTCGTTTAATGGACCGCATTCCCTATTCTCGGACACAATTCGCTCGTTGCGTGCCCTGACCGTTGCGCATCGCCTGAAACACACGCTCATGTCCGAAAACGATCGTCGTGTGTCACTGCTGGAATGTGCGATTCTGCATGCCCGCACGACCGCGACGTACAACGTCTACTATGGCGAACAGCGAGACGCTTATGACGTCCGCGGCCGTGTGGCACACGAAAGCATCTTTAATACAAACGATGGTAATTACCGCTGCCCGAGCACACAGCAAGGATACTCACCGTTTACAACGTGGACACGTGGTCTGGCATGGGTGATGCTCGGTTTCGCCGAGCAGCTCGAATTCATGTCCACCTGCGTCTCCGACGACGAGTTGGACGAAGCGGGTGGTCGCGAGAACATCGAACAGATGATGCTCAAAGCTGCTCAGGCGACTTGTGACTTCTTTATCGAGAATACGCCGACGGACGGAATACCGTATTGGGATACGGGCGCGCCTGGCCTAATTCATCTGCCAAACCATCTCGATCGCCCGTCGAATCCGCGAAATGACCATGAGCCGGTTGATAGCTCCGCCGCCGCGATTGCGGCACAAGCACTTCTGCGACTAGGAGGCGTCTTGAATAATCGCGGTGACCAAGAAGAAGGCAAACGCTTTTTTCAAGCTGGGCTCAGTGTGCTGCGTACGATGCTCGCCGAACCCTACTTGTCAACAGATAGTCAACACCAAGGGCTGCTCCTACACGCCATCTACCACCGGCCGCAGGGATGGGACCACATCCCGGCAGGTTCGCGCATCCCCTACGGCGAAGCATGTATGTGGGGCGACTATCACTTGTTAGAGGTCGCACTGCTCGTCCAACGGATCCTCAACGACCAACCGTATCTGACCTTCTACGGGCCATAGTTTCGCTTCGGAGTGTGGCCGACTCGCCGAGCGAGTCGGCACCCGCTCGCGGAGCGAGCAGACCACGTTCATGCACCACCCCAAGCGATGCAGACAAGAGCAACTTTTCAGAAATCGTCGCAACGAAGCTACGATCGCGTTTGATCGCCGGCACTCGCCAGGCCGCGCAGAATGCCGTCGATCACCGCGGCAACGTCTACGGCTGTGGCGACTTCCATGTTGCATCGCCAACTTCGATTCGCGCGGCGATCAAAGACCGTCGTACCCATCGTCAGGTCGCCTTGCGTTTCGACATCCCCCGCCATTTCTTGCGCTTCAAAAAGTTCAGGATGAAGCGCGACCATGAGGGCGACGACATCATGCAAGTGAATTCGCTCCAGTCCCAATTGTTGTCGATAAGCGCGAAAAAGATGTGGAACGATCCTGTGCAGCAGTCTGCCGGCTCGTGAAGCATCAACCGGTAATTGATTGACAAAATCAAGTGAAAAAACGACTTGTTGCGTGACGTCAAGCGGTACAAGCGTCTTGGTTGTCGGTGAACGAAAAACGGTTTTGGCCGCATCCGCGTCATAATAACAGTTGAACTCCGCCGCTGGAGTCACATTGCCAATGCCGTCAACGCTTCCTCCCATCATAATGATGCGACCTATCATCCCGGCCGTGTGCGGATCCCGTTTCATGGCTCGGGCAATATTTGTGAGCGGACCTAGAGCGAGGATCGTGATCTCCTCCGGTGCCGAGCGGACCACATCGCAGATGACTTTTTCGGATGCGTGCTGATGATGCAACAACGAAACAGAGAAGCAAGTATTCGCCAAACCATCATCTCCGTGAATCAGGCGGGCATCATGAGACGGTGCTTGATCAAGTGGGGTGGCAACACCGATGCGAGGATAACGCGGTGGATCGAGCTGTTCAATGATTGCTTGCACGTTTCGATTTGATTGCTCGGCTGAAACGTTTCCCTCCGTCGCGGTGATCGCAACGATTTCGAGGTCCGTGTGAAACATCGCAATCGCTAACGCCACAGCATCGTCGATACCCGGATCACAGTCAATCAGAATCTTCCTAGGCATGGTGAATCGCCTCCGAGTTAACTCGAACAGATGCTGGCGCGGATTGTAGGAAGATGTGTCGACGGTAGCAAGTGCATGCGACCGACTATCACAAAAGTATCGACAAAACAAGTGCTAAATAGCCTTGCGTCATTGTCAGACGTCCGAGGCACACTAGCCCGCCGCGCGAGCGAGGGACACAAGTGGACGATTTGCAGTTGTGTCCGTCGCTCGCTGCGGGCCAGTGATTGA
>CBDUAB010000430.1:0-4602 GCA_965365045.1 uncultured Planctomycetales bacterium | reverse complement strand
CGCAAGCCTTCGAGCCGAGCGACACTTTGAGGAAAATAACTCGGTTCTAGTGTTTTCCATCGCTCATCATAAAGTTCTTGTTGTTTTGCTTCCCAAGCTGGCCGTAGCGAAACCATTCTCAAGCGTACCATTTCTTCCAACAACGCCTGAGCGATCCACTGATGTCCCTCAATCCTAGGGTGGACATGGTCGATCAGCGTCTGGTCGCCAAGAATCCCATCCTTCTCCTCGTGCTCAAACATCTCGCGGGCGTCGACCAGCGTGGTTCGTGATTGTTTGGCCACGCTGAAAATGATTTCGTGCATCGGCGTTAGGATGCGCAGGGGACAGATGTCCTCGTCTTTGGCACGGATGTACTCAGCCTTGGCTTGTTCGGAGAAGCCCATTGCTTCATAGCATCTGCCAAGCAGAAAATGTGCGTCAGCATGGCGATCATCAAGAGCCAGAACTCGTTTCACCAGGCCGAACTTCGTGTCAAGCCGATCCCAGTCCATGGCCTTGGCTTCATCCCACAACCGCTCAAGATCGGCGCGCTGCTCGGCGGACAGATCCCTGCGCGGCTCGCACTTGAAAGGTGGTGAATCTCTCAGATTCGACACCGGATTGACGAGGATCAGTGGCACGTCTGCGCGGCGGGCAAGGCGGGTGATGGTTCGCAGATTGTGTTCGAAATGCGCGATGACACCACGTCGCCACTCGTCATCTCGGTGGTATGTTTCTAGCCCGCCACGGTAATCGAGCAGTGCGTCCACTTCTGTGGATAGCGTCACCCAATCCGGTCGTTTCTCACTGATGTCCATGCCAACGGCGATCTGCCAAAGCGATCGGCAGACACCGTATATACGTAAGCCGATTAGACGTTCGTGGATCGCCTTGCGCCACGCCGGCGTGTTCTTGATGTCGGCGTAGGTGCGGTCTTCCAGAAACTCGTTGTGACCGGTGTAAACGATGAACAAGTCCGGCTCGTACGCGAGCGATTCTTTCATGATCGGTATTAGCCGATAACTGGCGTATGACACACCGCCGCAATTGACCGCTTCCCATTGCCGTGAAGGATCGGCAGCTTGCAAGCTTAGTTCCAGCCAAGTTGTGAAGGACGTTTCAATCGAGTAAGGCCGGCCTTGGACCGTCGATCCGCCAAAACAGAAGATGCGAAACTCATTCGGCTGCTTGCTGGCCGCAAAGCTTTCCGGCTGAAAGAATGTCTGGCGCGAATTAGGAATCTCGTAGCGGTCACCGGAATCGTTCAACACGAAAAGCGGCTTTACATCGCTGAAACCGACATACGGATCGTCGCCGTATTCAGAGCGGCCCCAGCCACCTAACCTGAAAACGCCTTCGAGCAGCAAAATCGGCAACAGACCGATCAAGACCGCTAATACGCGGAACGTGATTCGACGGCGCCACGTTTTAGGATCAGCGGAGGCGGCAGAGTTGCCCATGACTACGAACTTTGAGTCAGATACCGGCGTATTAACAGTGGCTAGCGACGACCAAGTTTAGAGAAAGCGATGTCAACGTCAATCGCCCATTTTCCTTTATCCGCCTGTGCCGGCGCATCGGCGCGAGAATCAAGGTGGACATAACTGATGGTGATCGGCCCCGCAGCATTTACCGACACGTCAACACTGGCGGCAGTTCTGGCGCCAATCCTCTTAGACGGACGAGATGTCCTGACTTCGTTCGGCGGTTTCTGGTTGGCCAAACGGCTATTGAGTTCGCAGCGTAGCGCGGCAGGAGTCATCGAGACCGAGACGCTTCATTTTCTTGTAGAGCGTCGTACGGTTGATACCCAAAATCGAAGCGGTCAAGTTGCGATTCCAATTGTTGGATTCCAGCACTTCGAGAATGATCTGTCGCTCGGGGCCCGCCAAAGCGTCTTTGAGTCTTTGGCCCGTCTCGCGTGGCATGCTGCTTGGCGCCACTGATGAGATGCTAGGTGGAAAATCCTCGACGCCTACCGTGCGATTCCGTCCCAATAAGACGGCGCGCTCAACTACGTTTTGAAGTTCCCGAACATTGCCCGGCCATCGATGCAGGCGTAATACTTCGACTGCTTCGTCGGTGAATCCCTCAATATCTTTGCCGGCCTCGTCGCGGATTTGATGAAGAAAGTGGTTGGCCAGCTGCGGAATGTCGGAAATCCTTTCGCGTAACGGTGGCAATTCGATCGAGATCACATTGACGCGATAGAACAGGTCCTCACGAAATCGTCCATCCGTAACGGCAGTCGCAAGGTCCTCGTTTGTCGCCAAGATGATTCGAGTGTCAATTTGAATCGTCTTTGAGCCACCGACTTGTTCGAATTCCAAATCCTGCAAAACGCGTAACAGCTTGACTTGCATACCTGGCGAAGCTGTTCCGATTTCATCTAGAAAGATCGTCCCCGAGTCGGCTTGCTTGAACTTGCCGTTTTTTTCGCCAGTTGCCCCAGTGAACGCCCCCGAAACGTGGCCGAATAGCTCGCTTTCCAACAGAGTTTCTGGCAAAGCTCCACAAGAAACCTCGACAAACGGATGGTCACGACGGCCGCTACGACGGTGTATTGCGCGGGCGATAAGCGACTTGCCGGTCCCACTTTCGCCAGTGATCAGAACGGTAGCACGCGTATCAGCAACGCTGTCGATCATATCGAAGACACGATGCATGCGGTGATCGTTGCCGATAATATTCTCCATACCAAATCGGATGTCGAGTTGTGCTTTGAGATGTTTGTTTTCTTCGATAACCTCACGCTGAGACATGGCACGATCGATTGCCATTTCCAGCTCTTTGTCGATCAGAGGCTTGGTAAGAAGATCAAAAGCTCCGGCCCGCAGCGCGTCGATGCCCGTTTCCACCGTGCCATAACCCGTAATCAAGATGACAACCGATTCCGGCTGCTTCGTTTGGCTATACGTCAAGACGTCGAATCCATCCCGGCCGTTGAGGCGGATGTCCGAGAGGATAAGGTCGAAAGCCTGCCGGTCAATTTGCTGGACGGCTTGGTCGTAACTCGCGGTTGCGGCAACCTGATATCCCAGGTCGCGCAACCACGATGCCATCGATTCTAGGACCTGCCGATCGTCGTCCACTAACAATAGGGAGCCAGTTTTCCCTGTTTGATTCATTGTCATACTCCGAGAACCGATATCGGCTCCAAATGCCGTTTGCGAAGATTGTTGTAGATTATCTACGTCACGTGTTAACAAGGGTCAACACGCCACATTGCTTCGCCAAATGAACTGTCTGTACCCCATCAGCACTATCTGTGAAATCGTTGTAAAGCGAAACTTGAAAACTGAAACCGCGTGACTTTCATGATGGACCGTAAAGGTGGCTGGAGTTGTCGACGGCAAATCGTAGCCGTGAAGAAGAAAGCAAATCAAACCCGGCGTGAAGATTCCACGGTAGTGGACGTCTGGGCAGATGGCTACGCGTCAGTCTTCAGCAATCAGACTTTTCAGTACCCGAACCGGCCAGCGGCAGTCGTGCGCTAGTTTCGCCGCTTCCTCGGCTGACGGAACAAATAGAAATGCATCCTGGTTGGTCAACGAACCGAGCGAGACATCCCCAATAATGCGCCACTCCTGTTCAACGGTCCAGTCGATCTCATTTCCATGCTTAGTTCGCGAAATATCAAGCTGATGGAACAAGCGTTCTTCGCTGGACAGACGTTCCCATTGCTCCCGTGGTGCGTAGCCGACTCGCCGAGCATTGCGATCCTTCAGCCAATCACGCCGAATGCAAATCCCATACGGTTCAAAATCCCAATGACCGCGGTGAGCGCGAAACACTCTCAAGGCGTGCAATTCCTCGAGCGTGACTTCCGTGAAGCTGACGACTGGTGCCGTGCCGCTGACGGATGTGCTCGATGCAATCAAGCGCTCCGTTTGCGCAATTCGTTTCAATGCAGCGAGCGGCGAGCGATCTGCATCCGGCCGACCCAGAATTAGATCATCCATATAAACATCGTCCGCCTGGTCTGGCCATGGTCCATCTCTGCCCCGCGTGCAATGCGTTAGATAGGTCCAATCCGGCGCCGACGAGACACATTCATGACCGTCGAGCTGGCTATTCGATGACAGCCCATCGTTTTGATTCTGCGCACCGAGAATCGTCCACCCAATGGTACCGGCGTCGAGTAGCTCGTCTCGCAACGGTGCCTCTACAAGTCCATTTCCAATCGCTAACATAGTCTGACCGGGCGCCCAATGGCTCTCATGAGACCGCCACCGAATAAGCTTCTCCCAATGTCCACCGCGACGCAGAAACATCATAATCAATCGTTCGCTCAGCGCGGCGATTGCCCGATCAGCAACGGGTATCGCATCATGTGGCGATCTCGTATCACTATCCAACGGTGGTGAAACGTATATCTGCTGAGTTGATTCCGGAATTGGCTGTTCTGTTAAGATTGTTTCACGATACCAGGAACCAACGTCGTTGCATTGTGCCGGAACGATTTCTAGCACGTCGACGCCAAACAACTCTTGGCAGCGCATCACAAATCGTGCTGGCGCCGTGCCGCGCGCCGTTAATAGCATTTCCGTCGCCTCGTCGCAGCGTGCACAAATAGCGCGCAGCGACTGAAACCAAGCTTGTTTGCGGTCAAGTCCCCGC
>CBDUAB010000429.1:0-4606 GCA_965365045.1 uncultured Planctomycetales bacterium | reverse complement strand
ATGGCTGTTGTTATCGCGCAGCGGCCGGCGCCTACGGCGCGAAGCGATTTGGGTCCTGGTCAAGAAATATGCGGTCCGCGCCGGGGCTCCGCCGACGATCTATCCACACACGCTGCGTCACAGTTTTGCGACACACTTATTGGCGGGAGGAGCCGATTTGCGGCAAGTCCAAGAGTTGCTCGGTCATGCCAACATTACCACAACGCAAATCTACACACATGTCGATGGCTCTCGGCTCAAGAGTGTGCATCGACAATTTCATCCGCGCGCCTGATCGTGGCGCTACCACGGGCCTCACGGCCCCCGTTCACGGTTGTGTGCTTAGGATGACACACACTGGCACTGTCAAATCCGGCCAGCCCGACGCGGTGGCTTAACGTCGCCAACCCCGATTCGAGCCACCGGTTTGTTGACGATGGGCGGAACGTTCTCCTGAATCGACTATGGTCTCGGCAAATTCGGGGAACAAGTTTTCCAACGTGTCGTTTAGGCCGGGTAGCACTTCACGAGTCATCACAGGGTTGTAGATGAAACCTGTCACATGAATCTGCAGGAATTGACTGCTCGCCAGACCTAATGCGGGGAGAATCGCTCCCAGGTACGACTTCTGTTGACCAAGGATCGTATAGAAATCGAGATTGAGCTCTTGGCGGCCTGTCATTTCGCCGACTCCTTTTAGCGTAATTCCGTCTCCAATCAGGTCCAGTTGATCAAAGTACGTGTGTTCGCCATGAATGCGAAACTTAATGTCGCTTTGATCGAAGGCGGTTCTGTCGACGGAGCCGGAGCGTAGTGTTCTGAGCAGTGTCAAGATAAATGGCAATTCGTACAGATTAGCGTCACGCAATTGGATCGTCCCTCCGCCGCGGAACGTGTGCCGTCCATGTGGGTTACCAGACAAGTCGAGACTGGCGGACGTGCGTCCGCGGATTGGTGGAGAACGTGGGCTGATCCGGTCCAACAGGTCAGGCGTCTTGCCGTTTTTCAGGTCCAATCGCAGTTGAAATTGCCGCTGCTCGTCAAACGACGCTTGTCCATCGCAAAGGATTTCGCCACCAAAAACTTGTGCCGAAAGCCGCTGCCCGAGATCCTTGGCGTCGTCGGGCTGCGCCCAGGAACCGATGAGAGCTCGCTCGTCGTCGAACCATAGCGGTCCACGAATCTGAGTTATATGGACGTCCTGCACGACCAGCGAATCGATTTCCAAAAAGCCCTGGCTATAGAAATGGTTTGGATCGCAACTGCCCTTGAGTCGAACCGTACCTGTAAGATTATCGAGCCCAACGCCAAAAAAGAGACTAGCATTGTCCGCGTCTACCGCCAAATTCCAAGCCGAACGCACCTCGCGAGGCTTGCTTTCGTTTCCATAAAATGCCAGGGCTCCTTGTAGATTAAGCGGCCCTTTGACCCGCATTTCAATCAGTTGCTTGTTTAAACGTGATGGAACGGCGGCCAGGATGTCGTGATCGATGTTCACGTGATCGGCACTGAATTTTTCGAGCCGCAATTGCCAGTCGCCATTGGCTTGCGTCGTTGCATTGCCTTTGCCAATCACCACATGGGTCGGACCGTGTTTTCCACGTAATCGCTGGAACTGCACTTGACCCTTCACGAATTGGGCAAGGCCCGTGACGTCATCAATACGGTAAGGAAACGCCAGCGGATGGATAGAAACGCCCTGAGTAGCGACTCCTTCGGGGGAAGGTGCCTGCTCGATGTTTACCGAAACATCGGATTCGCGCGTTTGAGAAGAGTATTGAAAAGTCGCGGATAGGTGATCGAGTCGGCCGCGCGGGCTGAGTTGTTTCCAAAGTGTCCGTGGTTTGGCTGGCAGTGCGAGACGTACTTCTTCTTCGAGTGGTAAATCCGTGACGTCGAAATTCAGCCTCAAGGTTCCGCCCGTTTGGCCGGGGGTCCAGCGTCCCTCGCAGGTCACCTTTGCGCTGTCGTTGTGTCCCCGGAGTTCGCGAAACTCCCAAGCATCGTTGACCATCTGCAAGTGACCTTGTACACGGTGTAAAGGGTAGGGCAGTTTTTTGTGTTGGATCGAAGTGTCGAAAAGATCGACTGTGATATTCTTCTGCAGGATCGCGTTTGGAGAATCACGGCGGAATTCGCATTGTGCTGACAGCCAGCCGCGGGGTGAAAAGTCTCGAATGACGTCTTGCAGTTTGGGCTTCATCGCGCCGATGAAGTTTTCGTCCAGTGGGATTCGGTCATCGGTTCGGGCCGTAAACCAACCACTCCAGTTTGGCCCTGGCGAATCAAACTCGCCCGCCAGAGTGACCGGCTGCGTTGCTGCCATGGCGTGTAAATCGAATTCAACATGTTGATTGTGCCAGCTGACGTGGCCAGATGTTTTGGTGAGCGGATAGGGGAATATATCGGCGACGATGGCCAAGTCCCGGCAGGCGACTTGTACGTCCTCGGGATACCAACGCTGGCCGTCGAAACGCAGTTGAAACTTGGCATCGACCAACCCTTGTGGCTGCAGTCGTTGCCAAGCATGCTGCACCGTACTGGGCAGGAGCGAGATGAGGTTTCGATCGATTCTTAAATGCCGCACCGCGCCGTTCAACTCCCATGGACTCCGACGTGAAAGTCCCTGTCGTCGGCACGTCAGCTGCAAGTTGGCTTCACCGTAGCGGCCCGTAATCGGTTCGACGAGCAGCCCCAAATGATCGAAATGAAACGTGGCTTGCAAGTCCGTGACAGGAAACGTCAAACGCGAATCATCCATGCGGCCGTTGATGAGTTGGCCGTTAACAGCATACTGCAGTGCAGGACTCCTGCGGGGATCGTGCGAGACATCGAACTGAAAACTCCCGCCGCTGCGCAGTGTTGGCAGTAGATCGAGGTACTGAGTTGCTTCCAGTGGCAATGCTTTTCGCAGTTCCGGTGACATTTCGACGTGGGGCACGTTTCCCCGAAATCGCCACATGTTCTGGCCCGGATAGATGACGCCGTTGACTGCCGTGTGTTGGAGATAATCGCCGGTGAACGTGGCCGCGAGCTGTATGATTTTGGGCCCGCTCGCCGTGTTGAGTCGAATTGGCTCAACGTTTGTGTCGTCGAAGTCAATGGATGCCGCGCTTACTGCTTTGGGGGCCTCGTATGCGATTTGTTTGGCGTTCAGCTCGATATCGCGCAGCGTGTACCGCCGGCCCTCACGCGGATCGGAAATCTCGGCCGTGCCGTTGACAACTTGAAGGGTCGGTTTTGAATTGCCACAGAAACTTGGTGGAACAAGCAACGGACCCAAATTCCATTGGCCTTGCTGGTCACATCCAATCCGGAAGGTTGGATGAGATATGGTTATATGACGGACGCGCAGTTGGCAACGCAACAGGTCCTCTAATGTCGGTTTACAAGCAATTGTAATTCGATCGATGAAAACCAGTTCTGTGTGGTCACCACTGGTATTGGTGTCGCGGATCGACAGACCGCGGAGTTCAAATCCTTCGCGTTCCAAAATACGAGCGGACTTGAGCGTTACGGAAAGCGGCGCATAATGTTTGGCAAACTTGGTTTCGACATAAGCTCGAATCTCTTCGTCGGCTCGATTGTAGACATAGATGCCAAATAGCAGTCCACAGCCGACTGCGACAAGCAGCGTCCAGGTAATGAGGAACCAGATCAGATCAACAACACGATTGAACAACGGTGTTACCTTGGTCAATTGACAGCGCGCAACGCTGGCCGTTCCGCATGCCAGCACATCCGCGGGACGGCGGATCGTACGGACAAGCCGAACGCGAGGTCAAGGGAGTTTGGAAAGGTGAGCTAGCGATTCGATGTCATTGGAAGCGGTCATGGCGGCGCTTGCTTCTTCGGTGAATACCGGGTTGTTGGAAAGCTGTACGCGTTAAGTAGACATTACCGGTTCTTTACCTCGGCCGAAGTCTGGGATCGTGTGGTTTTGGTTAGTTTGCTTCTTGGTTCAATGAAGTTATACTCTACGCTCCTCGATAGCAGTGCTCGCATGCGATCAAGATAGACACAAGGGATAAAACCTATGACTAACGGAAGTGGTAACGCTACTGCACCTAATGCGCAGAGGCTTCTATGGGCTGGCTTCGTCGCTATCGCGGCGGCCGGCGTTGGCTTCTCAATCCGGGGAGGGATTTTGGCCGATTGGGGCGGCCAGTTTGGATTCACTCAGGGTGACCTGGGAAAAATCACGGGTGGCGGACTTACTGGATTCGGGATCATCATCCTGATCGGAGCACTTTTGGCCGATCGGATCGGTTACGGCCGATTGATGGTCTTTGCTTTCGTCATGCACGTCGCGTCCGCCGTCCTCACGCTGGCTGCGACTCCGGTATTCAACTCCATGGTTGAGTCGAACCCGGAAGGCGCGAAGACCGCGGCCTACCAATGCCTGTTTTGGGGCATGTTCCTCTTCGCCATCGGCAACGGCGTCGCCGAAGCCGTAGTGAATCCGTTGGTAGCAGCATTATTCCCCAAGAATAAAACGCACTACTTGAACATTCTCCACGCAGGGTGGCCCGGGGGCCTAATCGTAGGAGGCTTGCTCTCCTTCTTCATGGTCGGGAAAGTTCGCTGGGAGATCCAAATCGCCCTCTTCCTCATCCCTGCCGTCATT